>PGZS01000281.1 GCA_002841435.1 Firmicutes bacterium HGW-Firmicutes-3
GGAGAAAAAGGATTTCAAACGTTTATTAGCCTATATTAAAAGGTTGCGTCCGGAATTAATAACCTTCTCACCACTGGTGCCCCACCCATTGACACCTTTATATGATCAATACGAGGACCGCCTGATCTACCCTAAAGAAGATTATGATAAGTGGAATTTTGGCGATGTCTTGATCTATCCTTCTAAGATGTCCCTAAAAGCTTACTACTTACAGGTTCTTAAGTTGGCCTTGGTGGTGAATTTTAATGCCTACTCCGTGGCGTATACAAGGAAAAATATTCCAACCAAAAATTCAATTAAGATGGTGCTGGGCTTTAAGAATCTTTTTGGTGTGTATGTGAAGAACATGCTGATGCGAGGAAGAAAAAGACCGTGAAAGTATTGTTGATTCGTCCTAAGGCACCTAATAAACTGAGCTTTGCTAAAATACTGGATAATGAGCCATTAGAGCTTGAATATCTGCACACCGGTCTTGCTGCTGCAGGCTATGTGGACTATATTTACGACGGCTTTATTGAGAAGACCTCCATAGAAGCGACTATTAGAAGAGAAGAACCGGACATTGTGGCAATCAGTGGCTATATTACCCAAGAGAATCTTATGAAGGCTTACTGCACGAAAACCAAAAAAATTAATCCTCATATCATAACAGTGATTGGTGGTGTACATGCTCAACTTAATCCCCATAGATTCTTTGATCAAGATGTGGATTATATCTGTCGTAGTGAATCCATCGATGCCTTTGTGACGCTCGTCCAATGCCTTGAAGCAAATAAAAAAGATGTCACGACCCTATCAAAAATCAACGGCTTGTGTTTTAAAGATGAAGGTGCTGTGGAGGATGATGGTGATGGCTACATTATGAACCCCATAACCCCTATTGACATTAACACCTTGCCAATACCGGATAGAAGCTTCTTTTATAAGAACAAGTCAGAATATCGCTACTTGGATCTAAAAGAAGCAGGAACCATCAAGACCTCTTTTTCCTGTCCTTATACCTGTAATTTCTGTTATTGTACTTTATTAAACGGCAGTCGGTATCAAGAGCGGGACCTTGATCTGGTGATAAAGGAATTAAAAGCACTGGATTGTCAAAACGTACAGATTGTAGATGATGATTTTTTAGTTAATAAAGAACGCCTATGGCAATTCATTGATTTAATTAAGACCAATAAGATTTATAAGACTTATACTTGTTATGGACGGGCGGATTTTATTGCTGACAACCCTGAGTTGATCCATGCTTTATCAGAGATCGGATTTAAGTATTTTCTAGTAGGACTTGAAGCGGTTACGGACAAAGAATTAGACGGCTATGGTAAGGGCAGTAATCTGGACCATAACAGTGCTTGTGTGAAAGTGATTCAAGAAACAACATCTCATTGTATTGGTCTTATGATTGCACCTCTAGAAGCTACCGAAGCTTATTTTGATGATCTATACGACTGGGTCGTTTTACATGACTTAAAATACGTCACCGTGTCGATTTTTACGCCCATACCGGGAACCCCACTTTATGAAACCTATAAAGATAAGATTACGTCTACGTCTATAGAAGATTGGGATTTTCTGCATCTGGTACTGGACCCTATACATATGAGCCGAAAAGCATTTTACAGAGCTTACTATCGACTGTTTATCAGGCTCTATAAAATAGCCAAGAAAACAGGGATCTATGATTTCATGGATTTGGATTTTTACAGGAAGATG
>PGZS01000059.1 GCA_002841435.1 Firmicutes bacterium HGW-Firmicutes-3
TGGATTGAATACAGTCTTATGGCCTACTTTTTAGTTTAGAAAATCAGTAATATAGGCGGATGCTTCCCGGTCAAGTATGAGGGTCACATCATTATGTAGAAGCAGGATGGATGCCGGCAGATTGGGTGTTACTTCACCAAAGAGCATCTCTTTGATAACCCTACCCTTACTAGCACCACTCGCTAACAAAAGAATCTTCTTCGAATGCATAATGGTTCTAATGCCCATGCTAATGGCACGCTTGGGTACTTCTTCTATGGTATTAAAGAATCTAGCATTGGCTTCTATGGTTTCTTCATCTAATTCGACCAAGTGAGTTCCTGCTTCAAAGTGTACATCCGGTTCGTTAAACCCAATGTGACCATTATTACCGATACCCAGCACCTGAAGATCAATGCCACCAGCTGAATCAATCATTTTGTCATAATCCTCACAAGACGTTGCAACGTCCTTAGCCGTTCCATTTGGTATATGGACCTGCTGAGGGTTGATATTGATATGCTCAAATAGATTTTTTCTCATATAGTAGGCATAACTCTGCGGGTTGTTCTCTTCAATAGGGTAATACTCATCAAGATTGAAGGTCTTTACATCTGAAAAGTCAATCTCACCTTGCTTGTACATCGCTACCAATTCTTTATACATGCCTTCCGGTGTAGATCCTGTCGCAAGGCCCAGAACACTACTTGGACGTATGGTCACTTGGGCGGCTACCATAAGTGCGGCTTTCTTACTCATCTCCTCGTAGTTTTCAGTTATAAGGATGGACATACCTTTATGCCTATATTTCATAAACTTTTCTTCCTTTCACAAAGGTTGACTGTATAGCGAAGTCTCGGTCCATGATGACCAGATCTGCGTCTTTACCTACATCTATGCTACCTTTCTTATCGAATATACCAAGATAGGTAGCTTGATTTTTCGTGACCAAAGGTATTAATTTCTCAAGTTCTTCGTTCACATTCCTATCAAAATTACGAAGGGCTTCGTTCAATTTAAGAACACTCCCGGCCAAGGTACCGTCACTAAGTGTGCAGCTTCCATCCTTAACGCTTACCTGTTGTCCACCAAGTTCATAATTGCCTTCTGTTAATCCACCACCACACATACAGTCTGTCACCAATAATAGTTTTTCCAAACCTTTAATCTTTGCTATTACTTGAAATAGGCTGGGATGAACATGTATCTCATCTGCTATGAGCTCACAAAAACAATCCGTAGCAAGTGCGGCACCTACAACCCCCGGTTCTCTATGATGTAAACCTGTCATGGCATTAAACAAATGGGTTACGCTCTTTGCACCTGATCTTATAGCCTCAGTCGCTTGATCATATGTTGCACCTGTATGACCAAGGGATATGTTTATGTCTGAACTAAAAGCTTCTATAAATGCTTTTGACCCTTCAAGCTCCGGTGCCATGGTTATGACCTTAATCATATCTTTGTATTTGTCTACCAATGCCTTATTCGGTAGACAAATAGCTTTTTCAGATTGAGCCCCTTTATAGGCCTTACTTATAAAAGGACCTTCCATATGGACACCTAGAATCTGGGCGCCATCATAAGTTTGAACCATTACTTTTTTGACATTTTCTATAGCCTGTTTTATATGCTCTGTCTCCATGGTCATCGTTGTAGGCAAAAAGCTGGTCACACCATTTTCTGCTATACCCTTTGCAATGGCTTTTAAACCAACTTCATCCCCATCCATAACGTCATGGCCTTTGTACCCATGAATATGAACATCGATGAGTCCCGGTATGACATAATGATCTGCTGCATCTATCCAATCCACATCTTCTCTATGATTGATTTGATTGCTATGGGCAATCAAGGTAATTTCATCTTCAAATAGTACCACATAATCTTCAATAAATTTATCTTGGTGGTATAGAAGTCCACCCTTAATGCCTTTCATAGTATACCTTCTTTCTATGTTCCAAATCCAAATCCTCTGCATGTATTTATAGAACCTATCATAATGCCTATATGTCAGAAATTTTCACAAATTGCTGCTTTAATTATTTTTAACAACCTTCATCATAAGTGCACCTACATTTTTTTCACCTTTTTCAACCTGTACAACATGATAATCATTGGTGATAACAATTGGAGTCTGTAGGCTTTTACCTTGAGCTGTAATAAAAGCTCTATCAATCTTACTTAGAGGTGTTCCGATCTTGACCTGATCGCCCAGCTTCACCTGATTTTCAAAGCCCTCACCTTTGAGTTCAACTGTATCAATACCTATGTGAATCAACAGCTCAATGCCCTCCTCACTTTTGATGCCGATGGCATGATTGGTTCTAAAAACAAGGGTTACTTCTCCATTAACAGGCGAACAAATCATGTCCTCATAAGGAAGGATCGCACACCCGTCACCTACCACTTTTTGAGAAAAAACCGCATCCTCCACTTCATGGATCGGTATAACTTGACATTTTGCCGGTGCAAATAGTTCTATTTTCTTCTTCTCTCCTTTTGTTAATATGGCTTGAAGTAGGCTATCCTACCTCAAGCCCATTATTATTATTCCTTTATTATAACAATCTTTTCATCTCGTCTGCTATAATTTCCGCTTTGGTTCCGACAACTATTTGAACATTCTTATTATTAGGTCGAATAACCCCGGATGCACCAAGCGTTTTGACCATATCTTCCGAAACGATGCTACTGTCTTTTAGTGTTAATCTTAGTCTGGTGATACAAGCATCTACTTCTACCACATTGCCTTTACCACCAATGGCATTAAGATATTCAGCTGCCAATCCAGATAGTCCTTTTTCCTCAATGAGTTCAGCAACACCTTCACCGGATTCATCTACACGTCCTGGTGTTGATAGGTCGAACTTTTTAATGGCAAAAACAAAGATCAGATAGTAGACCACGCCAAAGCCTAACCCTACAAAGATTAATAATACCGGTTTTGAGGCCAAATTGAAGTTAATGACATAGTCAAAGAGGCCGGCTGAGAATCCAAATCCGTGTAAAATACCCAACATGTTGGTAATAACCAACGCAACACCTGTGAGCACGGCATGAATAAAATACAAGCCAGGTGCCAAGAATAGAAACATAAATTCTATCGGTTCTGTAATCCCTGTTAGAAAAGCTGTTAAAGCCACACTAAAAAGTGCGCCACCAACAGATGTTTTATACTCTTTTTTAGCTGTTGTATACATAGCAAGAGCCGCTGCCGGTAAACCAAACATCATAACTGGGAAGAAACCTGTCATAAATACACCCGCTGTTGGGTCTCCTGCTAAGAATCGGAACAGGTCGCCTCGAATGACTTCCCCTGCTGCATTGGTAAATTCACCATGAGTGAACCAGAATATTGTGTTCAAAACATGGTGCAAGCCCGTAGGAATTAAAAGTCTATTTAGAAAACCATATAAAAATTGACCAACTGCGCCGGAAGTAACAATCAAGTTACCGAAGGTATCTAATCCGTTTTGTATAAACGGCCATACATAACCAAACACCAAACCTAAAAAGATGGATGCAACAGATGTGATAATAGGAACAAATCGCTTGCCGCCAAAAAAACCTAAGAATTCAGGTAATTGAATATCATAAAACTTATTATACAACATCCCTGCCATAATACCTACCACAATACCTACAAATACGCCGGCATTAACATCCGGATTGATGACGGTATAAACATTCGTTGTAACATAGTAACCGACAGCGCCTGCAAGTGCTGCTGCACCGTGATTACCTTTTGCTAAACCAAAAGCGATACCGATAGCAAACAAGATTGCCAAGTTATCAAATACACCAGCACCTGCTTTTAAAATAATATCTGCAAACATACCCTCAATACCCGGGACCCCCGCACCAAGTCTAAGCAGTATGGCTGCAATCGGCAAAACTGCAATTGGTGTCATTAATGCCTTCCCTAACTTTTGGAACTTTCCGAAAACATTTGTAAACATAAATCTTCCTCCTTCATAAATTGAAATATGTCTTGATTAAAGCATAAACCATATCGTTGGGCTTTAACCTGTTTATAAAAAAAAGCATAAACTAACCAATCTTAATGATTGAATTAGCTTATGCCTGATTTTCTCAGTAACACGCTACTTATATGGTTGTACAGTTTTTATGTGTTGGATTACAACTCTGCTTTTTTACTTATTCTTGCAATATGAATGGCCATATACCCGACTTCATCATCAGATATCTTAATCGATAGCTCCGTTTCAACGGTTGTTCTAATCTTTGCTGCAATCCCATAAGAGTTTGCAAACTCAATTTTAATGCTTTCAAGCAAAGGATTCTTAATCGTTTGTCCTAGTCTAGCCCGTTCAATGCTGCCTTTGATGTGACTGACCAGTCGCTGATAGGTAAAAGAATCCATGTCCACCTTATAATCTAGAGCCGCTTCAATGTTGTCAATCACCGTTTTAATTAACCTTGTGTTTTTCATAATTTCTTTGACTTCTTTATTCTCTCTTGCAGCATTGAGATGCAGAGCTATGAAGCCGACTTCATCTTCTGTAATATCAATACCAATCTTTTTTAGAATCATGCTTTGAGCCCTAAGTCCAATCTCAAACTCATCTTGATAGATGCCTTTGATTTCCATCAGAAAAGGATTCTGTATCACCATCTGACTTTTTAATCGCTCAATTGCAAAGGCGATGTGGTCTGTCAATACCGGATAAACACGGTGGCTTAACTTCCCCAACTTCTCTTCTGCATAAATAATAATCTCCGTACAGACTTCCATGATATTAGAATCAATGCTTTCAGCTAAGGCAATATAGTCCTTCATCGTCTTCTGATCATAGGTAATAAAGACCTTATCGATGGCATCCCTAGGTATCTCAACTTGCTGCCCCGGCTTAACACCAAAACCAATTCCCTTGCCTATTAATACGGTTTCAGCCTTGTTTTTGGCATCTTGAACCCATATGACATTGTTATTCATAATTTTTAGTATTTCACATTTCATAGTTCACCAACTTAAAAGGCATAAGCCAAAATTAATCCTTTTGGTTTATGCCTGATCAAACAGTAACACACCTTATTGCTTTGTATACAGTTATCCTATCATGGTATTATAATATCTGTCAATAGTTTTTACCAAAAAAAGCTTCTGAAGACATATTTACTTGTGCAACATAACGAATATTTATACTATCCCTTGAAGTTAGAAGTAAACAAACCGGTAATGCTGGCCATCGCTTCCCCTTCGTCTTCACCCTCGGCAACAAAAGTCAGATGTTCACCTTTTCCGGCACCCACACTCATCAAAGAAAGGATACTTTTAGGTTGAAAAGCGTTGGTTTTATCACTCCCTTTATAGAGCTTAATGTCGCATTTGTATTTCATTGTAGCTTTTGCCAACATACTGGCAGGTCTTGCATGTAAGCCTTCTTCCGCTTCTAATATAAATCTTTTTTCAATCATAACTGATTTCTCCTTTTTCTTGGCATCATTTTCTTAGATTCAAATTTCCCAGGTATCAGGTTATTAGGTCCAAATATGATATGAAAGGCATAAGCCTGACAATCCTAAAGATTGGTGGCTCATGCCTGAAGAAATCAGTGACACGCCAAGTGGTTATTATTATTATAAAAGGCATAAACCAAATATTTTCCTTTGGTTTATGCCTGATTAAACAGTAACACGCCTTCTATAAATTTATCTTAGCATGACCCTTCTAATTTTGTCAACTAAGAAAAACTAACGAACAAAGCTGGTGAAATTGGTCTACTTTACTTCATTACATCAACATCATAAATACTATCTGTTGTAAATAAAATTTTTCTTGTTTCATTTTTCACTGGTATATATTCAAATAAGTATTCTCTCGTTCCTTTTCTTGAAGAAGAGTTGTATGTGGTAAAAAGAATTCTTCCATTACCATAATATATGTCATTATAATCAAATCCTTTACCTATTTTCTCTAATATAGCTTGTTTGACTTGAGGATATATATATATTAATGCTTCTCTTTTAACACTCACATCTCTAGCACCAAAGTGTAATTGAACTTTTATCTGTTCTAATTCTTTTGTGTCTAAATCATACTTATATATATATTCACGAAAATCTTTCCGATCCTCCTCTGAGACAGTAGAAGGATCCCATACGCCACTGTATCTTGTATAAAAAATATAGTTTTCATAAAAGAATACTTTATAAGGTAGATAATCATCTCTTCCGCTAATCGAAAATTTACTGTCTATTCCTTCAATTTCCTTGATTTGCTTTAACTGAGCATCCGTTATTTCGCTAGAATTAATATCAAATGGTTTTGTTTTTACTTTGCCTAATGAAGAATTAACTAAATAATATTCTTTTTGTGAAGAACTAAATATAAAGAAGGTAGACCTATCATCCGTTATTATTCTGAGATCATAATTATTTTTAATAATAAGTTTTATTCCAATAAAAGCTAAAGCTATAATTGATATAATTATAATTACAAATAAAATTACTTGTTTTTTCATATATAATACTTCCTCCTTATATAATATAAGACTCTCGGCATTTGCCAAGTTAGATGAGACAAGGATTTTCTCGAACCATCTTTATAGAATTCCTCCTCCAATCTAGATGGAAGGTTTTATCTAAAAGAGTCAACCACTTTCGAATGATTGACTCTCTGTTTTGCATTCACTATCTTAATCCTATTGACACTTCCTTTCTAGTACCATCATTAAGCTCTATAGTCAATATATAAGTACCTTCACTAAAACCTTTTGTGCTTAAATTGAAAATATACTGATTATCCTTTGAATCATATCTAAAGAATTTGCCATCTGTTTCTGTTTCAATGAGGTCGATAACCTCACTTGACTCCGAAACCCCTTCATCTAACTTGATGTAGCTTATTGTAGCAACCACATCCATAACATAATCATCATAAGCATCAGTTAATCTAAATTTTACCGGAACAGTACTGCCTACTTTAAATACACTTGATCCATCGTTATTGATTGGTCTAAGAACACCACTATAATTATAAACTACTGAAACATCTATTTCTCCATAAATAATATTATAACCCGTTTCTTCTGGTAAGAAAATAGCTTTATAAGTATGGCTACCTGCTACTGGTATTATTGATGAATCTATGAAGCTAAAGGTACCTGCCACGGAAGAAGAGCCACCGTTAAAAAAAGCTGATTCTAATGGTTGACCATAGATAAGTGTTGCCCTTGGCCATGTTACTGACTCTTTTACTGTAATGGTGGCTCTGGCGGTATAGCCACCATCCTCTGTCACAACAGTAATGTTAGAAATTCCTGGCTGTACTCCTTTGATTATACATGTGTTGTTTTCTACCCTTACAATTGAAACATTAGCACTGGAATCGGCATACCAATATACGTTTTGATTAAATGCATCTGAAGGATTGATCATTGCTGTAAGCATATATTCTTCATTTGTATCGATTGTGATATTATTGGGTTCAATAGATACCTCCTGAACAGCAACAACTCCATCCCTATATACCGATACAGTGAAATTGTTTTCTGCTCCTCCTGGTGCAATTCCTATAACATCAATTGTACCAGGGGATAAAGCAGTAATAACCCCAGAATCATTGATATCAATGATTCCTCTGGATGAATCATATAAAAAGGACATCGATGTTTCTGTGGTATTAGAGGGACTAAATATTGGTTGAATAAGCAACTTTTCTCCAACAACCATATCAAAATCTTCAATAGATATAGATGTTGCTGCTAAGGGAACAGTAACTTTGCATGATAAGACTTTAAAACTGCCATCTGTAGCCATAGCATAAATATATGCAACACCATAATTTTCAGCCTCTACTAGGCCAGTATTTGATACGGCTACGATACTTGAATCTGAAGAATACCAGTTTAATAGTGAAGCATCCATATTTCCTGATACAACATCATCACCATATAATTCTATCATGTCAGTAGCTCCTATAGAAGATAGGATTTTTGAAGTCTTTATTTCCCACTGATCAAAATAGATTTCAGGTATTACATGATTGTCCTCCGTTAATGAGCCTATATTAAGCTTATCAACTATTATTGTTAGCATATCTAAGCTTATAATTTCTCCACCTGCCTTTGTTTTATTGGCTAAGTAGGTTGCAGAACTAGTTTTATAACCATCATGGTTAAGGGTGGCAACATCTACTGTAAAGTTTACAGGAATACCTTCCGCTTCTCCATGGGATATAACAACTTTATATCCGCTGTTAGGTAAATAAAGAATCGCTTCAGTTCCTTTTTCCTCAATATTAAATGGAGTATATATAAATTCATCTCCATCAAAACCAATTGGGTACCCATCTATCACACTGGCTATTACACTTGAATCATTATCAACTATTTTTATATCCACCCATACATCGGAATTAACATTTAATTTCACCATTTCAGACATACCTAATTCAGGACCTTCAAGTGAGAATAGATAAGCTTCCATAGCTGTAATCCCTCTAATTTCATTGCTAACATAATTTAATACCTCTGTCTTGCTTACAAGCTCAGTATGATCTATATTTTTAAAATCCTTATATTTAAGTACATTATCCCCCACATTTTTAGTAGCAGCGGCACTAATATTTAATACTGTGCCATCTCCATCTTTTTTGTAGATGATATCCTTATATTTTGTACCACCAAACAGTTTTTTTGCATAGACACCTATTGCAGGAGTTGAGAAGCCATAGCTACTGCCTATAAGGGTGGTATCAACCTCCTGAAGTACCTTTACTATGTCTCCTCCCAACACTGTTTGTCTTAAATAATTGTGGCTTCTGCTGTTGCCATTTGTAAGGTTAGAATTGATATTGCTGCTACCATTTAGTATTGAGTAATAATTATCTAACGCTAATACAGGTTCTCCGGAAAAGTCACTTGCGTATATTTGAGGCATAAGCTTTAAATACTCTAAGCTTGGCAATAGCTGATAACTAGTAGGTGAGTTTTTTGTCATTCCTTTTATCGAGCTATAAACCTTCTGAGCTGTTGCTCCCAAGCCTATACCAAGAATAGGACTTATCATTCTAGTAATAAAACCAGCAGAGTCTAATTTTTCCTTCCATTCCTTTGTCATTCCAAGCTCAATAGGCTCCAATGCAGCATAGGTACCAAACAATGGAGGTGCAATTAAAATGGCCTTTTCTACCTTCAACTTATTTTCGCGGGACTTAGCTGCATAAGTAGATGCTAATAACCCCCCAGTACTATGGGTTACAAAGACTACTTTTTCATATCCTTCTTTATTGATATGATTCTGCAAATCTTTGGCTGAGTCATTTAAGTCCCCTAACCAATTATATGGGAAAAAGTGAATATCATATTCCCCACCATTTTCTATACTAAAATCTTTATCTAGCTTTTCTATTAACTCCTGATAAGTATCAAATACACCATATTGGTCATTACTCATATCTATTTTTATTTTTGTGTTAACACCATTAACATCTGCTTTCAAATAATTTGTAGTACCCGTTATTTCCTTCAAGGTATTGTTATCAAGTGAAATACGTTTATCTATCCATAAAAGATCACTATTTGAGCTATTATATAGCTGAGATCCTAAATAACCTGGTAAAACATAGATTGCTTTTTTCGCTTTATTTGTTATACCCATCACTGTGTCGGCAAGTTCCTGTAATACATTTGAAAAGTCAGTGGCTCGGATATTACCTATAACTCCACCAGTGGTTGAGGTTAATGGTAAATAAGTGTTATTGTAATATGTACCTGTAATAACTGAGGTATTAATCTTTTGATTTGAAAGCTCCTTTGCAATATCTGATAGACTAGTATATCCATGTCTATTATTAACCTTATAGCTAGCATCTGTAAGCACAACTGCAAACTTATGTGCATCCGAGCTCCATAGCATTGAAGTTCCATCTGCTAGATAACCTAATGCATCTATGGGTGTTTCTGGAAGATCTCCCCCACCAGCAGCCTTTATTTTTGTCAATGTTTCTATAAAATCCACTTCATTCATCCATGGAGAGTGATTTACTTTATGAATTATTGTAGAATCCAATCCATCATAAGTAATATCTTTGTAATCAATCACCCCTATTCGCAGTGTAATTCCTTTATTGCTTAGATATTGAGCAAATTGAGCTATATTATTTTTAACGTTGCTGATATAGGATGACATAGAGCCTGTTGAGTCGATAACAAATACAATATCGGCTTTAATATCAGAAGAATCAGCTGATGGTGCTGCCATTGGCATAAATCCATTATTGTAGGAATCTAACATATGATATAAAACTTCATTACTATCATCGACATAATCCTCTGAAAGTTCGTTTCCAGTATAAACCGCTGCTGATAATGGTTCAACCATCGCTACAACCATCAATATTAATAATACTCCAGCTACAAAACTTTTAAAACTATACTTCCTCATTTTGTTACCCCCCTATAATATAGTAATATTGTCCTTTTTATTTTCATATATATTGTTCTAGTTGTCAAGACAAAGGTATAGAAGATTCTTAATCAATCTGAATAGTTACGTGCTCGTATTAATTAAGATTTTGGCTTATGAAGTGATTATCAGATCGTCAGCAATAAACAATGAAAGAAATATTAAAAGACAAAAAATTATACGTACTTTTTCCTACATAAAAAATGCTTGTAATACCCTATTTATAAGGGCATACAAGCTTTTTGTCTCTTGCAAATGTCAAAGAAGGGTTTATCTTAGCATGACCCTTCTAATATTGTCAACTAAGAAAAATCGATGCTGTATGAACAATCAAAACTTCTATCTTTACTTAGGGCTATTATACCGGATTTGTCACTGAAATCACCGGTAAAATCTTCATAGTCACAGTGCCCAAACCATGGTTCAATACAGACAAAAGGCGCACCGGATGGCTTTGACCATAGGCCTAATAAGGGGAAACCATCAAAATCCATGGTGACTACATGATTGTTTTTCTTGTTTTTCAAACTGATTTTCCTAGAACTAAGGTCTTCAAAAATAAGGGCATCTCCCTTAAATAGCTCAGGCGTTAAAGCTATCATTTTCTCTGAATTCAAAAAGGGTATCTTATCATGAAGCATGTAACCTCCATCATTAATAGGCAGCACAGGACACGTCTCATCTTGATCAAACTCAAAATAATAGTCTTCCATCACTTCTCCCGGCAATAAGGGACAGTTGAAACCGGGATGGGCGCCAATAGAAAAGTAGATGGTCTGTTCATCTAGATTTTCCACAATATAGCTAATTTTTAGACTTGAGTCCTTTAGTTCATAAATCATCTTCAGATTGAATTTATAAGGGTATACTTCTATGGATGTTTGATCCCATTTTAAGGATAAGATTACTTCTCTATCCCCTTTTTCTATCACCTCAAAAACCCTGTCTCTGGCAAATCCGTGTTGGCCAAGTTTATAGCTTTTTTCACCAATTTTATATTGGTTGTCTTTAACTTTTCCAACAATGGGAAACAAAATAGGCGCATGTCTACCCCAATAATCGGAATCCCCAGTCCATATGAATTCGAGGTTATCATCACAACCCACAACGCTTATAAGCTCTCCACCATGCTCTGATATTACTACTTTTAGTTTTTCATTATGAAGTAAAATCGCCATCTGACCCTCCTATATTCGACAAACCTTTAATCAAACGATCCATTAAACTATTGTAACGATCCAGTCTTTCAATTCTATGTTTTTGTAAAACCAAGATCTCATTATATACCTGAATCAAAGTCTCATAATCCTTATCTTCCCTGGCTTTTCTAATCCTGCCGTTATAGTCGGTAATTCTGCCTAAATAAGCATCTGAACCCTCTTGATAGATTCTGATTTCTTGTATGGATTTTTTAATAAGCATCAACTGCTCCGGTGTTAAGCCATCTAGATTGGATTGCAGACGTTTAAGTTGTTGCTGCACAACATATGTCTTCTCTCTAGAAATCCTAATGCCATCCTTGACCATAATGCGACTTCGACCTACGTCTTTTGAGGTCATTACAACTGCTGAGCGAATTCGGTTTTCTTTTGGTCTTAGCTGATTTTGCGCGACGATTGTCGTGCTTGAGATTAACATAACCATGGTCATCATCAAAATAATTTTTCTCATATCAATCGCCTCCTTCATCAAACATATTGTCATCGGATAAGTCATCTTCTTCAACTGCATCAAGTGTTGTTAGAACATCCTCTAACAATTCATCCAGTTCTTTTAACATCAATGCACGTTCATCAATATCTTCCATATTTTCTGACTTAGCTATAATAACTGTCTCTTTTTTTTCATCTATAACTTCATTCGAAGGCTCATCTAGCTCCGATGCCTTTGTAGAAGGTGCTTCTGGTTCATTACTATTTTCTACTGATTCGTATTGTGTGATTGTTTCTTCTTCCGAAGTTGAAGTTGCCTCTTTCGGCTCTATTTTTTCTGATTCCTTCTGATCATCCGCTGTCACCTCTTCACCGGTTATACCATTTATTGTTACATCCATGACTTTTGTAACTTGTCGTTCCTTGCACCCTACTACAAGAAGCATGGTTAACAGAAGTCCCACCAACAGAATTACTATGTCTTTTTTCATCCTTTGACCTCCTGTCTCAAGGGCGGTAGCTTCACAGTTACAATCGTCCCCTTCTTGTAGGTGCTTGTTATATCTATGGTGCCATGATGCAAATCAACCAGTTTTTTAACGATACTTAAACCAAGACCACTGCCTTCTTGCCTAGTAACGGTATTTTTTATTCTATAATATTTTTGAAAAACCTTTTCTAATTCATCTTTTTTGATGCCTAAACCATCGTCTTCAACGCGTATACAAAGTTGTTCTTCTTCTACAAAACAGGATAGGCTTATATGGACTGAGTCACCTGAATACTTTATTGCATTACTGAATAGATTGGAAAGTATCTGGCGCAACTGTTTTTCATCTGCATATAGTGTCGTATTGTCATCACAGCTTAATGAGAAATCTATATGCTTTTCTATATTAACTTTTGAAAGCTTGATCATCTCTTCCAAAATGGGCTTAAGTTTAAAAAAGGAAGGGTTCAAGTAAAATTCCATATCTTTATTTTTGGTTTTGGTAACTATTTCTTTGGTTAATTGGGTAAGACGCTTGGTTTCTCTATATATGATTTCTAAGGATTCATCCAGCTCATCTTTATCCAGTAAGCCGTCATGAATAGCTTCTAGGTAACCGGATATAACTGTTAAAGGTGTTTTTATTTCATGGGAAATCATGCCGATAAAAGCTTTTTTATCTTCGTCAATCCGATTAAGTTCTGATTTCATATAATTAAATGAGTCTATTAATGCATTAAGCTCATAATAGCCTGTCTTGGTCATATCTTCTAGAATTTCACCATTGGCAATGGCTAGAGCACTGTTACTAATATCTTCGATGGGCTTTGTCATTTTTTTTGCACTAACATATAATACCCCACTTACAATGAATATGAAGAATACGGATAAAGAAGCAATAACCATCAGCATGACTCGGATATTTTTCACCACTGTGCTGATGGGAGTGAAAATTACAACCACCCCTTCAATTTGTCCATTTTTAAGAATTGGTCGTCCATAGAAAATCATCTGGGAGTCGAATGTTGCCGTATAGGTACTTTTTCTAAATACCTCATTGCCTTCTAAAATGATACTTAAATCTTCATACAGATAGTTATCCAGATCACTGTTGTCAAAATCCAAGTCCTTAAGGTTTTGAATATTATCTTCATTTATATTTAGAATATAGAGCTTTGATTTGGACACATAAGCCATGGCATCCATATAATCTTGAAGCTTCAATGCCTCGATTTTACCTTTTGTGCTATCTAAATAAAGGGTTTCTGTTTTTTGAGTAATTTCCCTAAGGCGTTGCTCTTCCTGTTGATATACTTGGTTTGAATACAACAGAATAAGGGTACCTGTCAGAATGATCATCAGGCCAATGAATATGGTTAAATTCGTAATCAAAAGTCTGGAAAAAATACTCTTATTCAACGTTGGCCTCCTAGTAGGGTTATATATGTTTGAAGTCCGCTATTCCTATCATTATCATTTTATTATAGCACCTGTGAGCAGTTTTTGCCTCACAGATGCTATTTTTTTAGAATATATCGTTTAGGGTATCTAACTTGAATTGATCAAACTCTATGTGTGCCAATAGGTAATCATAGAGTTCTGCAAGCAATGTGTTACATAGGTCGGCATCTTCTGCTTCTATAGCAGCCCGAAGCTCTGTTTTTAGAACATCCGCTTCAGCTTTTAATATTTCATAAGCTGCCTTTTCTTCGGCTATGGCTTCTTGAAATGCACCAAATAAAGTTTTAAATCCTTCTTTTCTTTCAAGCATATAGGTTCTAATCATTTCTCTGGCTTCTTTGGTGGTGATCTCTTTTGCTTCTAACTTTTCTTCAATTTCGGCCTTTAGCGTTTTAAGACCTAAGTTGGTTTCATTCATGTACGCTTCTGTTATGGCGGTTCTGGCTTCCATCAAATCGGTATGAACTGCTTTATGCTCTTCAAAAGCCAGTTCATAATTTTCTAATAACTCAGGTGCATATAACTGAATGACTTCAAGATGTCTTGTGATGGCTGCATCACGCTTTTCCAAACGTTCTTCCCATCTGGTAGTTGCTTTGTCTAACCTTCTAACTAGATTTTCTTCACGTTTCTCAAAGAAATTGTCGTACCGTGCAGTAACGTTCTCTTTGTTTTTTACAGCTTCTCCCATGAGAGCGGTCGTACTTCTGTTTTGACCTTGATTCATGTTTGGGTTACCACCTCTTTGACCACTTGCATTGACCACGAGGCTTGAATTTACCATGAGTAGGATGGTTAATAGTACCACTAGTTTTTTCATTTGTATCACTCCTTGTCTTTTATTGATGTATTCAGTTTACACTTATAGGTAGGTAAAACAGATGTATAAATGTATGAAATGTGTATGATTTGTTGTGACCGAATGTAAATGGGATTATAATGAATGAATAAGGTGTTAATAGCTATTCTTATTAATACGAGGAGGTTCAATCATGAAACATATCTTTACAGTTGACGACGACAAAGAAATTCGTCTTCTCATTAAAAAATATCTTGAGAAAGAGGATTTTAAGGTGACGGATTTCTCTGATCCTATGCTTGTTTTATCTGAGATTGACCGTTTATCCCCTGACTTAATTATCTTAGATATTATGATGCCCGGCATTGATGGCATCGAACTGTGTAAAAAAATTCGTAAGTCCTATGATATTCCAATCATCTTCATATCAGCAAGAGGTGAAGAAATTGATCGCATCATCGGACTCGAAGTCGGCGCTGATGATTATTTACCTAAGCCCTTTAGCCCAAGAGAATTATTGGCCAGGATCAAAAATATTTTCAGGCGACTGGATAATAATCCTACTGACGGACACCACAATAGAGAGCTTCTGGTTGTGAAAAATATAACCTTATCTGTGATTAACCGCTATGTCAAAGTCGATGATATAGATCTTAACTTAACCGTAAAAGAGTTTGATATTCTGTGTCTCTTCATGGAAAACCCGCTTATGGCTTTTAGCCGAAATCACATACTGGAAAAAGTCTGGGGATATGAATATGATGGTGAGGGTCGTCTAGTGGATGATGTTATCAAGCGTTTAAGAAAAAAGCTGGCTACCGCCTCCAGTGAAATGGATATTATTACGGTATGGGGCTATGGTTATAAAATAGAGTGATTGACGTCAATCCGGAAAGGGTCTTCAGCATTTTTACTTAAGTAAAATGGTTGAAAGTACACTTTTGTCTATGGAAGTATTCTCTATCAAGAAGAGCGTTCTTCAGAACGCGTTAAAGAGCTGGCTCCTTAAGTGAGTTGGCTTTTTTTACATTCTTCTTATTTTTATATTGTTTCTTTAATGAA
>PGZS01000060.1 GCA_002841435.1 Firmicutes bacterium HGW-Firmicutes-3
TGCCTTGGCATTAAATTGAGGTTCATTTTGATTTTGGTCCATATTATTCGCCTCCTCTCACATCTAAAGGTAAGAATTTAAGTACATTATCATTATCCAAATCTATGACGAATTTTTGATCTACGGAAGACAGCACTTTTTCCATAGTTTCTATATATAACCTTGTCCTAGTAATGTCTTTGGCTACAGCGTATCGCTCATATACCTGATTGAAGTTCTCTACATCACCTCGTGCTTGAGCCACTTTTTCAGCTTTATAAGCTTCAGCACCTTGAATCATCTGGTATGCATCTGCTCTTGCTTTAGGTAACATCTCGTTAGAATATCGGGTCGCTTGGCTCCTTAATGCATCCTTTTCATTGCTTGCAATATTGACATCGTCATATGCAAACTGAACATCTTTTGGCAATAAAACATCTGTCAAACGAACTTCTGTAATGGTGATACCTACATTATAACTGTTGATCTTCCGTGCCAAGTCCGGCATGATTTCCTGTGCAATACTGTCTTTGTTGATTAAAGCTTCATCTAACAGTTGGTTTTGAATATTACTTCTTAGAACGCTCTCGAAGGCTAATCTAACGGTGCCTTCTACGTCATCCACCTCATAAATATATGCCGCAGGATCTGTGATTCTAAACTGAATGACCGCACCTAGATCAATCAAATAGGATCCACTGGTCAAAACAATGGACTCATTTTCAACATTCCTATAAGTGGCTGCTTCCGTAGTCGTAGGTGCCGCTTCTGATCGATAACCGTATTGAAGAGAGTAGATCTCATTGGTGTTGACGATTTGGATTGTATCTATCAAAGGCACCTTAAAGTTAAGCCCCGCCTTTGTTTCAACGCGATGTAACTTCCCTAGTCTTTGAACAACTGCAGCTTCTGCATTATCCAACATATACACACTACTTACCAGAACCATAGCAATAATGACCACTGCCATAATGGCTAGTATGATTTTACTTGTTTTCATATAATCCTCCTTTATGTTTTCTTACTTTTTTGTGGTTATACTGGTTTATCATGACAAATAATCATGCTCTTACAGTACTGTTATAGTATATCACATTTACGTCTTTAGGTAAATATAATTTACTCATATTATGTTTCATAAGAAAACTCTCCAATCAGATGAACTTTCTCATTATCTTACTAACTATACCATAAATAACGCTCTTTTTTATTAAAATAGAATAAAAAAGAAACCTTTTTTATTCTACTTTTTAAAAAAGGTTTCTTGATGTTAGATTACTTTAAAAGATGTATGAACAACCCACTTCTAAGTTTAGGCTCAAACCAAGTTGATTTAGGCGGCATCAACTGATCTGCATCTGCAATGGCCATTAATTCTTCTATACTTGTAGGGTACATTGCAAATCCAACCTTCATATCCGTTTTGGTTCTACGGGTAAGTTCTTCAAGACCTCTTATGCCACCCACAAAATCAATACGTTGGTCTGTACGGGGATCTCCAATACCTAGAATTGGCGAAAGTAGGTTCAATTGTAAAATAGATACATCTAAACTAAGAACCGGGTTTAAATCATTATAGCTGTTTTCTTTCGCTTTTAACAAGTACCATGTGTCTTCTAAAATCATGGAAAACATAGTCTTTTTGGTTGGCTTAATAGGTTCTTTACTCGTCTTAATTATCTCAAATTGCTTTTTAACGGCTTCTAAAAATTCAGTTTCCGATAAGCCATTAAGATCTGCTACCACACGGTTGTAATCCATAATACTTAATTGTTCATCCGGAAATGAAACAGATAAAAAATAGTTAAAAGCTTCAGTACCAGTAAAGCCCGGATTGGCTTCTCTTCTCATTTGAGCGACTTTCACAGCAGATGCGGCTCTATGATGCCCATCTGCAATATAAAGTGTCTCAATAGCCTCAAAAGCTTCTACAAGGGATGCAATATTTGCGTCATCGTCAACGGACCATATCCTATGTGTAATGCCATCTTCTGCAACAAAATCATAGATTGGCTTTTTATGGCTTTTCCATGATTCAACTAATTCATTAACCTTGTGATTGGATTTATATGTTAGAAAAATCGGACCTGTGTTAGCATCACAATAATCCACATGATGGATTCTATCTGCTTCTTTATCTGCTCTGGTTTTCTCATGCTTTTTTATTTTATTGTCCAGGTACTCATCAACAGATGTACAGCTTACAATACCGACTTGACTTCTGTCATTCATAACCAATTCATACAAATATAACATATTTTTATCTTCCTGAACAAAAGTACCCTCTTCAATCCATGTATACAGTACATCATGGGCTTTCTTATAAATCTGTTCACTATGAATGTCTACGGATTCATCAAAAAAAGTTTCAGCACGGTCGATTGCCAAAAAAGATTTGGGATTTTTTGCTACAACTGCTCTGGCTTCTTTAGAATTATATACATCATAAGGTAAAGCCGCTACTTCTCTCACTAAGGCTTTGGCAGGTCTAACCGCCATAAATGGTTTGATAATTGACATGTTCTGCCTCCTTTTCTTTCCTGTTATTTTACAAAGAGCCAGATCATTTCTAATCTAGCCCTTTATGTTTTATGGTTGGTGTATGTGAAAATTCAACTACACAGTTATGACACCTTAACCATTTATTTAATTATTCTAACTTTAACAACACCGTCAATTTGTTCAAGAGCCGTAACAATTTCTTTTGTTGATTCGTTTTCAATGTCAAGCATGGTATAGGCCCAGTCACCACGGCTCTTATTAATCATATCCGCAATATTAATATTGTGATCTGCCAAGATGCTTGTAATCTGGCTGACCATGTTTGGAATATTCTTATGGTTAACCCCAATTCTGCTAACAGTTGGACAAACACCCATATCACAATCCGGATAGTTCACTGAATTGATGATATTTCCATTTTCAAGGTATTCCATGATTTGGTTGACAGCCATAATAGCACAGTTGGTTTCAGATTCCGGTGTTGAAGCGCCAAGATGTGGAATCGCAATAACATTTTTCATTTTAATGCTCCTAGCATTTGGAAAATCAGTAACATAATTGCTGACTTTACCGGATTCTAAAGCCTTTTCCATTGCATCATCATCTACCAATTCTGCCCTTGAAAAGTTTAGAATCTTAACACCATTGTCCATTAAAGCCATACTATCATCATTAATCATACCAATTGTTGCATCGACAAGTGGGACATGAACCGATATATAATCTGATTTTGAATAGATTTCCTCAATGGTTTTTACGGTCGAAACACTTCTTGATAATTTTAGTGCGTGTCCTACCGATAAGAATGGATCATATCCGATGACTTTCATACCTAAACCACTTGCAGCATTGGCTGTTAAAACACCAATTGCACCGAGTCCGATAATGCCTAATGTTTTTCCTTTAATCTCCGGTCCGGCAAAATCAGATTTTCCGGCTTCTACCAACTTAGGTACCTCATCGCCTTCGTCTACTAATGTTTTTGCCCACTCTATGGCACCCACTACATTTCTTGATGCCAATAGTAAACCCGCAACTACCAGTTCTTTTACACCGTTAGCATTAGCTCCGGGTGTGTTAAATACAACAATACCTTTTTCAGCACATTTATCTACTGGCACATTATTGGTTCCGGCACCCGCTCTAGCAACTGCATGTAACTTCGTATCCAAAGGATAATCCTGCATCTTAAAGCTTCTTAGAACAATTGCATCTACATCGCCCTCTTCAACTATCTGATAATCCTCAGTAAAAAGATCTAAACCTTCTTGATCAATTTTATTTAAAGTTTTAATATTAAACATATCATCCTCCTATAATTTATTTGTGCGTAGCTTCAAATTCTTTCATGAAATCTACTAAAGCTTGTACCCCTGCAACCGGCATAGCATTATAAATACTGGCGCGCATGCCACCAACACTTCTGTGACCTTTAAGGTTAACAAAACCTTTTTTCTCGCCTTCTTTAATAAAAGCTGCATCAAATTCCTGAGTAGGTGTTATAAAAGGTATGTTCATCAATGAACGGTCTTCTTTTACGACAGTACCTTTAAAAAAGTCACTTTGGTCCAAGAAATCATAAAGTATGGAGGCTTTCTGGTTGTTGATTTTTTCTATGGCTTCTATACCACCTAAGTCTATTAGCCATTTAAATACCAATCCTGCTACATAAATACTGTACGTAGGTGGAGTATTATACATGGAACCGTTGTCAGCGTGAATTTTGTACTGCAACATAGACGGAACAGAAACATCTGCTTTGCCCATCAAGTCTTCACGAATGATAACCACTGTCAGACCTGCAGGCCCCATATTCTTCTGAGCGCCTGCATAAATAAGTCCGAACTTACTTACATCAATCACTTCAGATAATATATTAGAGGACATGTCTGCTACAATTGGTACATCTCCTGTATCCGGTAGATTCTTAAATACAGTTCCATAGATGGTATTGTTGGTTGTTATATGGAAGTAGTCTGCATCTTTACTGAAAGTACTTGAATCCAGTTTAGGTATATAGTTAAAAGTTGCATCTTCTGATGAAGCTATGATATTGACATGCCCAAATTTTTTAGCTTCTGAAATGGCTTTTTTGGACCATTCTCCTGTATTAACAAAATCTGCTTTCTTTGAGTTAACCATAAGGTTAAGAGGGACCATGGCAAATTGTGTTGAAGCCCCACCTTGAAGAAATAGCACTTTATAGTTATCAGGAATACTCATGAGTTGACGTAAAGAGGCTTCTGCTTCATTAACAATATTTTCATATACAGACGATCTATGGCTCATTTCCATTACGGACATGCCAAAGTCCTCATAGTTCAACATTTCTGACGCGGCTTGTTTTAGAACTTCTTCTGGTAATACGGATGGACCTGCTGAAAAATTATATAGTCTTTCCACGTTTCTCACTCCTATTTCTAAAAATCTACATTAAAATCAGTTACGATAATAATTTAACATATTCACATCTTTATTTCACCGTGTTAAATCATTAAATATATAATATAACAAGATATAATTTTAGTCAACAAAAAAATCGGCTTTACCTGTAGCATTTGTCTTTGTTTCAAAGACAAACGTAGTTGTGATACTTACATTAATTGTTAATTAATTGTCGTATCGAGTTTTTTTTATAAAATATACCCCTTCTTTTTATAAAATTATACTTTCTATTACATCTTTTTTATAACTGTCCTGGATGGAACGTCACTATTTTTTTATTCATAAGTTCTATTCATTTTTTTATGAAGTATGATATAATTTTCAAAGAGAAAAAGATGGGAGAGATTATAGTGCCTCTAGATGAAACGATGAGATTAATTGAAGAGCTAAAATCATCAAAAGATTTGTTTGCCTACTTAAAAAAATATGATTTGAACAGCACCAATCTATCCTTTGTTGATTATTTAAATACGCTTTTTCATCAGTCTAACATGAAAAAATCAGATATCATCCGTTCTATGAATATGACTAGGTCTTATGCTTATGAGATTTTTTCAGGTTCTAAAAACCCATCAAGAGACAAAACGCTCATGCTTAGTTATGGATTATCCTTAGACTATGAAACCACTCAAAGGCTTTTAACCCTAGCAAAACATAATCCCCTTCATCCAAAGGACAAAAGGGATTCTATTATCATCTATACCATTTATAACAAAATGAATCTCATCAGTGCCAATATGTTACTCGCGGAGTGTCAAGAAATGATTCTTGCTTAAATCAATCTTCTGTAATATGGGTATGGCTTAATATATGTTCCGTACAATACTCATGCCGACCTTCACATTTTGAGCAATATCTGAATTCAAGGCTCGGATCATCCACTTCTGTTTTATTACAGACTTCACAACAATGAAAAGCCACTTGAATAACCTCACCTTGTTTGGCCGTAGGTTTTGCTTTTGGTGTTGGTTTGTTAGCTTGTCGATATTGTTGTTTCCTATAGGTTTGCTTGCTTTTATTAATCAAAGACGGTCCAAAAAACAAAATAAAATTCAAAACACTGGCAAATATAATGATTTTTTGTGGTAATGGACCTGATAGAAACTCCCATAATAATAACCCGCCAAAAATATAACCAATATACTTCATTTTTACAGGTAGTATGAAATATATTCGAACTTCAAAATTAGGAATAATGGCTGCAAGTGCAAAAAGCATGGTCATATTCAGATAATAATTCGTCAAAGGTATGGCAATCATACCACCATATAAGGCTTCAACTATTATACCTGCTACTATCGTACCTAATGTTCCCACTAAATAATACACATTAAAACGGAAAGCACCCCAGTATTGTTCAATGGTTCTACCTGCAAATAAAAAGAATAAAAGAGAAAAAATAATCCACAATAAGCTCTTAGTTCTAGGCAAGAAAATAAATGTAAATACGCGCCAAATCTGTCCTTCCATAACAAGCTTCGGTGAAAAGGATAAAAAATCTAGTATCGAAGGGTTTATCAGACCAAATATAAAAACCATGGCCATACCACCTACAACATATTGAATCAAATTAGGAATTGCATATTTATGATACTTCTTTTCCAGTCGATCTAACCACTTCATGTCATCACTCCAAGTCTTATATAATTATGTATTGGTTAAGATGTCAAAACTATATAGTTGATCTTTCACGTAACTTGTATGTGAATTTAGTGAAACTTAGTTTTGACCCTCTAACCATGTATTAGGTTTATGTAACTTATTATACCATTTTCAGCTGCTATTTTCCATTTTAATTACTACGATCGTTTATTAAAGATTCCTCAATAATCTGATCTAGGATTTCTTCGTAGCTGATTCCCATTGCCATAGCACTCTTGGGTAAGTGGCTAAACCGCGTCATACCGGGCAAAGTATTGATTTCTATAACGTAGATCTGACCATCTTGAATCATTAAGTCTATACGGGCATATGTCTTTAGTTTGAATAAGGACCAACATATACCTGCAATCGATTTTATCTGTTCTGTAATTGTTTCATCTAGAATTGCCAGTTTTTGAATATTATCATTCTCAGAATATTTTGCCGTATAATCATAAAAAGTCATATTAGGTTGAACGCTGAGTACGGGAATAATCTCACCTTTTATCATGCTACAGGTGATTTCCTGACCTTCTATCCATTCTTCCACGATTACTTCATCATCATATATAAAACTATCTACAAGCAAACCTTCTATTTCTTCAAAAGTATTCGCAATATGTATACCGATGCTGGATCCACCTTGATTAGGTTTTATAATCAGTGGTAATGCTAAACCATAAAACAAGTCAAGACTAATAGGATAGTCTTTCTTCACCATAATCCATTTAGGTGTCTTAACGCCATGACTTTCCATAATGAGCTTACTGATGTTTTTATCCAAGCATATGGCACTTGAAGCGATGCCACTTCCAGAATAAGGGATTTCTAGTGCTTCTAAGAGCGCCTGCACTTTACCATCCTCACCATTTTTACCATGTAAAGCCAGTAATGCAAAATCTATCTTTTGGTACCAATTTAATATGTCTTTTGGTTTATCAATTACCACTTCAACAACATCGTACTTATCTTTGTTTAAGTGTTTGACAAACTCTGCGCCAGTAAGCATTGAAACTTGATGCTCACTGGAATTGCCACCCATAACCACGCCTACTCTTAACATCCAAATTCCTCTCTTTCTTCATGCTTAATTGTCATGCGAAGATGACAGCATTTGTTCGTATAGATCTTTCGCATAATAAGAGCTTCTTACCAGTGGTGCTGATGCAACACCACTGATGCCAATAGACCTTGCATAAGCGCCCAATGTATCAAACACTTGAGGTGTTATGTACGCGACCATCTGATAATGATCCGGTGAAGGCTGAAGGTATTGACCAATGGTTAAGCAATCCACACCCGCAATTTTCAGGTCCGAAATAACAGCCTTAACCTCATCCACACTTTCCCCCAGACCCAACATGAGACCGGATTTTGTCACTATATTCGGGTTCTTCTTTTTGATATAACGTAGTACATCAAGGCTACGCCTATAGTCGGCTTCCGGCCTGACCTCAGAATATAACCTTGGAACCGTTTCAACATTGTGGTTGATCACTGCAGGTTCTGCCTCTATAACCAGATCAATGGCGTTTGTATCATACTGCATATCTGGAATCAACACTTCTACTATGGTTTTATCAGAAATATTTTTTATAGCATTAATTGTACTTACAAACAAGGATGCACCCTGATCTGGCAAATCATCTCTGGTCACAGATGTTATAACCGCATGGGCCAGTCCCAATTCTTTTACTGCTAATGCCACCCTATTTGGCTCTAGCAAATCCGCTTCTTCTTGTATACCTTGTGTTATATTGCAGAACCTACAATTACGCGTACATTGATTCCCTAAAATCATAAAAGTAGCCGTTCTTTTACTATAACAATCCACCCTATTGGGACAATTGGCTTCTTCACAAACTGTTGTGAGTTTATGAGACTTAATAATTTCGTTGACGGAATTATATTTGATTGTATCACTTAAACGTACCCTTAACCATGCCGGTTTTCTAATCATAACCCATCTCCCATAATGACACGTACCAATTCTTCATTTCTAATTTGACCCATATATGGGTATAAATCAATAAGTTCTAGTACTTCTAGTAATGCCAGTTTTTCATGCCTTACACCGACGAGCAACGATTCAATAGTCTCAATAGGTTCATAACCAAAAAAATCACCTTGAATAGAGATCTCTGCGATTAGACCTTTGTTTACATTCAATCCTATCTCAATCAGACCACCACTGAACTTCTGACAATGCTTATAGTTGTATTTAGGTGATTTTCCAAAATTCCATGACCAGGTTTCATACTTTGTTTCAACCAGCCTTATAATACCTTCTTGATCTTCTTTAGAAAGTGGGTAATACCTAAAACCTTCAAAGTTCTTACCAATAAATTCATATAGGCCTTGCTTGAATTCCAAAATAGTCAAGGGTCCATGACTCAAATGATTACTGATGTTGGTCACTCTAGAGGCTACGGATTTTATTGCCTTATCTTGGAATTTCTCATTTCTAGGGGTTAAAGCTTTTGTTAAATCTGACAACGAAGAATCAAATAATAAAGTGCCATGATGAATCACCTTGTTCTTAATTCTATATTGTGCGTTACCCGAGATTTTTTTTCCATCAATGGTCATGTCATTTCTACCTGTAAACATCGCAGGAACACCCAGAAATCTTAAATATTTTAGTATAGGTTTGGTGAACTTTTCAAAATCGGTATAGTCGGCAGGGTTGCTTTCAATAAAGGTAAAGTTCATATTCCCAAGGTCGCAAAAAACCGTTCCCCCACCGGACATCCGTCTTACTACAGGTATCTTGTTGGCTTCCACATAGTCAACATTAATCTCCGAATAGGTATTTTGATGTTTACCAATTAAGATAGAGGGTACGCTTGTCCACAACATAAACATATCCTCATCATAATGGGTCGCCATATATTCTTCACATGCCAAATTATAATATGCAGAGGTGCTGTCACTCAGTATTACTCGCATTTACATTCCCTCCTATTTTTTGAGGCTATAAGCTCTTAAATAAATCCAACTGTTCTATTTCCTGCATACGCATAATGGTCATAGGTGCATTCTCTCGTAAATAAGCGTAGTTAATGATGCGTTCATTTGTCATAATTTGTTTGCTTTTATCCATGGCTTCTCTCAATTTGCAACTGTAAACCACCGGAAAATACTCGCTAATAAATTTGCCTTCTGCATGGGCTGTCAACGCAATAATCTGAAAACCAAGCTTTTCTGCAATCATAAACACAGGTTTTAAGACATGGTCACTGGAAGCTTTTCCAAAAGGATTGTCCAAAATAACGACCCTTTGTTTCTTTTGATGAACATCTAAATGTTGCTTTTTCTCTGCCATGTAATTGAGCAGGCTTAAAAAAAGTGTCATATTCTTACTCCACTTCTCACCGCCTGACCATTTATTCGTACTTTCCCATATCATAGGTGCTTTATTGATTTGCATATCATTCGTCACTTTTCGACATTTGATTTTAATCGTATTTTCTTTCATTATGACCTGCAAGAGATTCTTAACACTCAGCCGTTCTTCAATAGATTTTCTAAGTAGAACTTCATCATGTTCCCATTGTTCACTTTCTTTTTCATAAGCTTCTATGGTTTCATTGATATAGGCTCTTAGTGAATTTTTACCTTCATCGTCTTCCCACTTAGGAATATCAAAAACAAAAATCTGTTTGTAGCCATCGCCTACTTTGATTCTCGTCTTGTTTTGTATATCACTTAGTTCCGTGGATACATGGCGTACATACATGAGTAGATGAGATAAAAATGTCTGAAGTTCTGTATCACTCTCTCTCTTGTCATCCTCTGCCACTTTGATGATTTTTAGGATAATTTCCGTCATTTTTTCTTGATAGTGAACAAGCCCGTTATAATCGTCCTTATTCTCAAGCCCTTTAATAACCATATCTTTTAGTCTATAATCCTCAATATGATCCTGGCAATACTGTTTCAAATCTTCTTTTTCCATTTTGACTTGGTTAAGAGCTTTTTCTACAATAACATTTTGTCCACTAAGACGGCTCATTAATTGATTGATTTTGAAAACTGCCTCTTGATCAAATGCTTCAAAATACTCCAACTCTAGCAGTAAGGGTTCAATGCCATCCATCATATAATGATAGGTACCATCTTTGACTTGTAATTCTCTAAAGATTTGCTCAAATATATGAATTGCTTCTTCAGTTTCATATTTTTGAGCATTAAGCTTTTTCTCTCTTTCCCTAAGATTTAGCAGTTCTGATCTTAATTGGTTAGGAATCAGATTAAGGGCCATATCAAAAACATATCTGCATGCATGTTCTGAAATAAGATTATTCTCTATGATTTCTCTGCGCGTTCTAAGTTGACCTAAGCTCATCTCCTTGTGGCCTTGTTCATTTTTCATCCTAGCCAATATCTTAGATTGTGCTTTCATCTGATTAAAAAGGTCTTTTGGTTCATCTTCATAGGATATATCAATTGGTTCAAAATCGTAATCCATTTCTAATCTTTTTTGTTTAAGACTCTTTTGATACTTTTCTCTCTGTTTCTTTTCATTCGTAATCCGTTCTTCAAGCACCATTCTAGAATGACCCATGCCTGCTAATTTTTTCTCAAGATAAGTCTTCTGTTCTTTTAATATCTCAAAACCAATATTCGCACAAATGGCTTGAACTTCTTGAACCTCAATATAGAGACCATTGTCCAATATTTTGTCCTTTTCTCTCGTAAAACTATGGTACTCACGATCTAGTAGTGATTGCCTATGATTATGTTGGTCCATTGTTTTCTGATGACCTTCTATTTTATTCAATAGATCACCCATGCTTTTGTTGACTTCATCCAGTTGGGTACCAATACGAACAAGAGCTTCATCTGCCTCAATAATTTTTTCTGCAATTGACATCTGTTCATGGTAATCTTCTATGAGTATTTTATGTTGACTGATTTCTTCATTTAATATATCTATATGATGTTTATTGACCTCGATTTTTTCAACACATGCTTTTTGCTCATTTTCAACGGCTCTTTTTTCGTTTTCTCCGTCTTGGATAGCACTACTTAGTGCATTGTAAGTTTCATAGGGATGGTTGATAAAAAAAGACGTCGCCAATTCCAGAAGCTTCTCTTTTTCTTTCAACAATTTTTCAGCATCTTTCCTAGTCTTTTGACAGATGTACGCTTTATTTAATACATTTTGTTGCCATTTATAGTACTGGTCTTGGTTTAAATTATCAGACCAAGTTTTTGGAAAAAGCATTTTGTATTTATTTTGATCTACTAAGTTGAGTTCCTCTTTAATCCATTTATTCAAGTTTTCTAGGGTAATCACAAGAACCATGGAGGAAAGTTCGTGCCCTATTCTACCCACATAGTCGGTCACCTTCTTTTCATCTTGTGAAGAAGTGACAATGGTGATGGCCCAATAGGGAAACTTATTGTATAATGCAGGTTCATCTAATTCTAAAGTGTCTTTGATCGTTTGAAAGTGCCTTGTGCCCATTTCAATAAAATCAGTCTGACTTTTCAATGTTTCCACAACTTGGGCCAGTTTAGGATCTGCAATGAAATAGGGCATATGCTCATATATATCCGCTGCATGAAAATAGGAACGCTCTTCTTTTAGGGCTTCCTCTTTCTGGCTTTCAGCATATAGCCTTTGTTCTTCCAGTTCACCTAGGATAGATTCCTCTTTACCATATATATTGCCCGATATATAAAGATTTTTTCCCGTAGCTTCTATGGATTGAATGAGGTGCGCCATCTCTGACTGAATATTATACTCAGTTGCCCTGTACTTTTCAAGGTTTTGAACAATTGCCTTCAATGCTTCCTTACCTTCAATAAGTATTGCTTCATACTCTCCATTCTTACCGGATAACGCCATAATCTCAGCCGTCTTTTGTAAAAGGACTTTTTCAGCATCATGACAAGACTTATTAAGACTATTCAAATACGCAGAGACCTCCATTTCTTGGCGGTCTTCAAATAAGGTCTTTTCTATATCCTCTTTTTGAGATAAAGTCATTTCATAACGGGTCTTTACGCCGCTTCGCATCTCAATAAGATCTTTTTCATAAGACTTTGCACTTTCCAAAGCACTTTTTGTTTTTTCAAGTTGTTCTGATTCAAGGGTCTTTTCAGAACTAATTCTTGCCAACTCACGTTCAATGAGCTCGAGTTCATAGGAGAAATAGCCTTTAATATGGGCGTTATTCTCATCCATTTGAGCTTTGATATCCGAAATATCAATATCCGCGTCAATGGTATCCAATTCCTTCTCAAGCAAATGAAGTTGTGTTTCTGATTGATGAAGGTCTTTCTCCAGGTTACTTATTTCTATGTTCTGTTTTCTTTTCCCTAGGTCATCATATTCTTTTTGAAAACCATCTAACTCGTTTTTAATCGTATCATACTCTTTTTTTGTGACTCTAAGCTCTTCTTCTATGAGCAGCAATTCATAGGTGATTTTCTTCTGAGCATGATTTTTATAATCATGTTCTAAACGTATTCGATTGGCTTCATTATACTTTAGATCATTTTTTTTGGTATCTATTTGATGGGTAATATAATTGGTTAACGTTCTCGCTTCCCTTTTTAGATCATGTAGGGCAAGACGTTCTTCCTCATAACTTCCAAAAATGTCAACATAACCGTCCAATTTCAATTTTATTCTTTGACTTTGTTCGATTTTGTCATGTAGAATACGGTTTTTCTTAAAATGCTCTCGTTGTTTTTCAAAAGTATCAACGAAAGTGGTTTTATGGTCACCTTCAATAGCTTCTTCCACAACGGGTATTAATAGATTATTTAACAGTTGCTCCGTTGTCTTACATTTTGTGAAAAATTCATCCACATTACCTTCAGCGCTGTTGATCACAGCCACTTTACGCCATTCGGAAGGAATAATCTTGTACTCTCTTTCAATATGGTTGCCA
>PGZS01000061.1 GCA_002841435.1 Firmicutes bacterium HGW-Firmicutes-3
CAAATATGACAGATCAAAGCTGCAGAAATGCCCACGTGTCGGTTTTTAGTTATGCCCTTCCAGATTCAATTGTTGACTCCAAGACCGATATCGCATATTAGTATGGTTCCAAGGAGGCGTGGCTGGGAAAAAAATATGCAAATTGTATGTTATCAAAATTCCCCAGTATTAGGATCAAGGTTTTCAAAGGATTTGATCACGGGGAATTGTGTATCGGAAAACCGGATTTATATCTAAAAGAAGTGACCGAATTTTTAAATTCATAAAGTGAAATAAAAATGAGAGGTAAAGAACCATGCCCAAAGGAAATAGTGATATGGCCGCCGAATGAGGAAAGTGTCTGATTATTGTCCATTCTTATCATCGTCTATATTTAGTAATTAACAAAGTGCAATTTGCAGCTAGATACTACAAAAGCTTTGATAGAGGCCCAGCTTGCTTTGGATGGAATAAGTGGTGATATATAATAAATAAAAATGGGTAGAACAAGAAATTAGCGTACATAATTGGAACGGATATGACGAACGAAACGTACCCATGTGCTAGGGGTATGTGACAAACGAAACGTCCTCGATGTCACTACAAAACTTGAAATACTCCCCCCAAAGACGCTGGAAACCTGCATAACAATGGGTTTTGAGCGTTTCTTTTATTTAAGAATAACTTCTTATTTTTCGACACCGGTAACGGATGGCGTACCATCTATCGTGACACTCATCTGTGTTTCATAAGATTTCCATTCAAAATCTGACCAGCTAACGCCTTGAGTGACAGCATTGCTTTTGCTTGCTTCTTCATTGCCTGTTATTTCAGTTTCAGTCTGTTTTTCTTGACTTTCTGCCATAGCCTTTGCAGCCATTGCCATCGCATAAAGCTGCGGACTTGTCTCCATCAATTTTTTCAGGTCAGAACTGGATACTTTTCCACCCGCGGAAATTTTGGCGGCTATTTCAATCGCTTCCGCTAAATCTTTGTAGGCACTTGCCCATGCTTCACTTTGCTGTTTGGTGACCGCCAGATCATGTGCTATAGTAGATTGATAAAACGCGGCTTCACGGTCAGCTTGTGCCTGTTTATCTATTTCAGTTAATTGCTTTTTCAAATCATCAGAAAGCTGGATATCGACTCCGTTAACGGTAAGATAGCCCCTCGAAATAGCTCTGCTTACCATCGCTGAATCAGAAAAATGGATCACATAACTGTTTGCTTTCTCGCCCCTTGTTATTCCAAGCGAGTCTTTTCCCGATGTGGCAATCATCGTCTCGTCACTTACCGGCGTTTTAAAGGCTTCTTTTGAAATATCAAGCGTATCCGTTTTATTTGAAACTGACTGGCTGGATGGTTGGTTTTTCTCCATCGATTTTTGCTTTTCGGTCATTTGACTGTAGCTGTTATAGTAATTTTTAACAATGGAATTTATTTTCATCGAAACATGGCCCCCTTTTTGTGAATAAGTGTGTCTTGATGTTCAATATCTATTTCTGTTATCGGCAATAATTTTAATTTCGTTAATATCACCAACATTTAATCTGCAATATCACTGTTCCCGAACCGCTCCCGGTGTCTTCAAATAAACGGGGAGAAAATGACTTCACTTCATTATGAAACACTTTTATAATATGTGCGATATAGTTATATTTAAGGACAACGTCAATAAAATAGGCTAGTATATCTTTAATATAAGAAAAGGGGTGAAAAATTTTGGCACAAACAAATATCAACATTCGGATGGATGAAGAATTGAAAAAAACTTTGATATGATTTGTACGGAACTGGGCTTAAATATGACAGCAGCGATCAATGTTTTTGCAAGAGCAGTGGTTCGTAAGCATGGGATTCCCTTTGATTTGACAATAAATGATGATTTTTTCTATAGTGAAGCAAATATGGAAAGATTAAAAAAATCCATCGTAAGTCTTGAGGCTGGCAAGGGAACCATTCATGAGCTAATTGAGGCTGACGATGAATAAGGTCTGGTCAGATGAGGCCTGGGAAGATTATCTGTATTGGCAAAGACAGGATAAAAAGACATTAAACCGAATCAATGTACTTTTGCAGGATATTGATCGGAATGGTTATGAAGGAATTGGGAAACCAGAACCATTAAGGTATGAATTTCAGGTTTTTGGAGTCGCCGAATTGATGACACAAATCGTATTGTATACCGAATAAAAGACGGGCAAATTGAAGTTATGGTAATGTCGTTTTCACTATAAATAAACGAATAAAGCAAAATGATAACCAACAAATGGGGCCTAAATTAAAAAGGCTCCATTTGTTGGAGATGAAAAATCGCCAGATGAGATCGAGTGGTTGAATGAATCCGTGCCCGCTACATTCCGGATTTAATAGTCGCGGCTTGATGCTAACTTATGATGTGTAGTTGGGATATGACGAAACGTCCCCATGTCATAGAAGAAAAAAACGAGGGATCGGAAACAATGAAAGACAGAAAAAACATAGTATTTCTTGCCATTGGAGTGCTGCTTTCAGCAGTTTCAAAACTGTTGCAATTTGTGTATCAATCGACTGTTGGTGACTTAATTGTTTTACCGGCCGCGGTATTTTTTGTGTTGGCGATTTTGCACTCGCTGACAGCCTTTAAAGCCCTGTATCACACCGCTCAAGGTGCCAGACAAGCCAATATGATGGCGACCCTGGCTTGTTCGGCAGTGGTGTCATTTCAGATAATGATGATCCTGATTATTGGGAATAACAATTGGCTGGGGTTATTACTGCTGGTGCCTTTCGTGACAATGGGGGCACTATTTGGATTCAAATGGTTTCAAAATATTGTGAAGCCAAAAAGCTGACGGCTGGCAAATCATATTTTTAGAGAGGGTTTAGAGGAAGGTGACAAATGAAACGTCCCCGATGTCTCCCCCGATGTCTCCTGAGTTATCACAATGATGAATTTGTCCAGGAATTGTACCATGACTTTAACCTTATTGAAGTCAGCCGGAGAAATTCGCTGCTTGAGCGGTATGATGGGAAAGATAAAGAATACATAGAAGTAATAATCACGAATTACTAAGAGATTACCTTATATTAAAGAGTCTAGCGGTGTGATGTGGGCTTTTAAATACGAGGTAATGTTCGCCATTCTTTCGGGAGTGGTCTTTTTTTATTTTTTGGAGTATACTATAGGAAAAAATGCAGGTGATGAGTTGGAAAACGAAAATAAAGAAGATAAAATAATAGAAGCAATTAGGAAATTTGCGATTAAACGAAAAATATTATTTGCCTTATTGGTAATTGTGATTTTCGGAATTCTTATCCCTTTGATAATTGATTTAGCCTATTTTATAGGTAGGTATTTACCATCAATAAAAGCACCTTGGGGCGCATCAGATGTTTTTATGTTTTATGGAACTCTTTTGAGTGCTACCGCAACGATAATTGCAGTAACCTGTACAATAAAGGCAACAAGGGAATCAGCTAAAATAGATAGAAATAATCAAATGATTTTAAATAATAGGAATCTTATTATTACATATGCCACTGATTTTATAGATGCTATTAATTATCAAAAAGTGTCGACAGAAATTTTAAAAATAATGCCTAAGAAAAATTGGAAATTTAATATCCAAGAAATTGAGATATTTAGAAAAGAGCTTTTATTAATAATTGCCAATTCAAATACGGCTTTTGCTAAATATAAATTGTTTCAAAATGAAAATAATGCGCAAATATTTACCGAACTAAGTGAGTATATAGGTGAATATCATGATGATATTATAAAATTTGATAACCATTTTAATGAATTATCAAAGATGATGATCATGATCAAAGAAATGCCTTCTGATAGAAAACCTGTAAAAAAATTAGCATATGAGAGTGAATCAACTAAAATTTATAAAGTGTTAAATGAATATACTGATAAATATAAACCTAGACATGAAAGTATGCTTAAAGCGGTAAAGAAAACAATACCAGAAATTATAATAGAAAACTATGAAAAAGAAGCAAATACAAGTCATGATAATAAAATACAACAGTGAAGAATTACCGATCCTCGTGACAATCGATGGCAAGTCCTATCTGATCCCAGAGATCGCCCAAAAGAAAGAAAACCATGTTTTTTATCAAGTCAGTGTTGGTATGAGGTGGAAGGTCATTATTAATAAGAAAGATACATTTCTCTATCATGACATGCATAACTTAAAATGGTGAGTCTATGATGAGGGATACAAAAAGAGTGAGTAACCAGGTGCGGAAGGAAATGGATGGATGATTTCAGTTATTTGAACTAAATTACACTGATTTATAACATATAAGCCGAAAATACGCAAAGGATATCCTGATCTACCTAAGATGTTCAATTTATGTTAAATCGGGATCACCATTTAATAAGGAACAGTGCCCTACACCAACTTATAAACTTATTGGAATAAATCAGCCAAGAGCAGAATCCAGTAGTCCTTCATCCCGGAGGCCATCACTGCCGCCGGTTTAGGCGTTTCATTTGGCCAATTCCTCAAAGGCAGCCTGATGTTTTTCAAGAATTCGTTTGGCAATGGCATCAACTGCGTCATTATCAATCACTTCTTCTTCCTGAAACTGGCTGAACTCAATCAGGTCATAGCGGGGGGATTGTTTTTTAAAATGATAGCAGCGCCGTTTTCATCCACAAGTCGGGCAACCTTGGAAAAATTCTGGTTGGCTTCGGTGATGGAAACCAACTAAAAAGAGTTCACATAGGAGACGATGAAATGACTAATAAACCGCCGTATACGATAACGGAAAAATCTGCCGATTACCTGGCAAAAATAGTAGAGACCGTAACAAAACTGGAATACGCCACAGATTTCAATCGGAATATTCGTCTACATCGATTAAATCGAGTTCGGACAATTTACTCATCCCTCGCTATTGAAGGTAATTCCCTCTCGCTCGGGGAAGTGACTGCTGTCATTGAAGGTAAGATAATTGCAGGGAAGCAAACGGAGATAAAAGAAGTAAAAAATGCATATGAAGCCTATGACAAAATTATAAACTTCAACCCTTATGACGTAAAAGACTTTTTGAAAGCCCACGAGTTAATGACACAGGGGTTGGTTGAGGAATCTGGAAAGTTTCGAAACGGCGATGTCGGTGTGTTCGACGGCGATGTGGCTGTACATATCGGCGCAAGACCACAGTTCGTACCTGTCCTTATCAAGGATTTGTTTGAATGGGCTAAGAAGTCTGATCTGCATCCCGTGCTAAAAAGTGCAATTCTTCACTATGAAATTGAAACCATCCATCCGTTTTCAGACGGAAATGGACGTATGGGACGGCTATGGCAGACCCTCGTGCTGGCAAAATGGAATACAATTTTTGCTTGGATTCCAATGGAATCTGTTATGTTTGAGAAGCGTCCGCAATACTATGATGCAATCGAAGCGGCAAGAAAATCTAATGATTCCGGCGTGTTTATCGAATTCACATTATCCGCTGTTTTAGATACAATCGTCGAACAGGACAAGCACCAAGTAAAGCACCAAGTAAAGCACCAAGTCGATTTAACAGGCACACAGATAGACGTTTTGAAATCGCTTCAAGACAAAACGTTGTCGCGAAAAGAAATCTTTGCAACAATCGGAATGAACGGCGACTCCCGCTCGTTTAAACGACACATCGAACCGCTCATACTGGCAGACCTCATTGAGATGACTGTCCCAGATAAACCGAACAGTCGCTTGCAAAAGTACAGGCTAACGGATAGTGGTAAATCAGCCATCACAGAAAATTAGAAAGCTTGTTTAAAACATAAAAACCAGACTACAATAGCCTGGTTTTTAATAATTTGTATATTACATGGTATCTTACGACTAAAACCAATCTCAATCGAACTCGCTTAAAATCCCATGATACCGCAATAAATAAGCCTACAGCCTACTTACTTGCTTCCCAATCGCCACCGCAACCGAAACCGTCGTGCCAACCATCGGGTTGTTACCCATTCCGATCAGTCCCATCATCTCAACATGGGCGGGAACCGATGATGAACCGGCAAATTGAGCGTCGGAGTGCATCCGGCCCATGGTGTCGGTCATCCCGTAGGAAGCAGGGCCTGCTCCCATATTGTCAGGATGAAGGGTCCGGCCGGTACCGCCGCCGGAGGCAACGGAGAAATATTTCTTGCCTTGTTCCAGGGCTTCTTTTTTATAGGTACCAGCAACCGGGTGTTGGAAACGGGTCGGGTTGGTGGAGTTTCCGGTGATGGAAACATGAACCCCTTCGTGATGCATAATGGATACGCCTTCTTGCACGTCGTTACAGCCGTAGCAGTTAACCGCAGCCCGTTCGCCATCGGAATAAGGTGTTCGTGAAACAATATTAAGCTCGCCGGTGGCAAAATCATAATCGGTTTTAACATAGGTAAAGCCATTGACCCGGGAGATAATCAAAGCAGCGTCTTTTCCCAAACCGTTTAAGATAACCCGTAACGGTTTGACCCGAACCTTGTTGGCTGAGCGGGCGATGCCGATGGCACCTTCAGCAGCAGCAAAGGATTCATGGCCGGCAACGAAAGCAAAAAGGAACAGTGCCCGACACCAACTTATATGACAGAATGAAAAAACGGCTCATTCATGCATCGTAGATATGACGAAGCGTCCTCATGTCTTCTGCAAATGCAATAGCTCCAGAGGTATCGTCATTTTAATTTTCTTGCAAAATCAGTAATAAAGCAAACCCAACAAATGGGGCCTATATAGGAAAGGCCCCGTTTGTTGGAAACGAAAAAACGAGATGAAGTGAAGTGAACGATAAATTAGGAACTGCTAAATTGATTAAAGATTTTGGGGATAAACCGTTGAGAAGTGAACAACTTTAGTAATTTTATTTAGATGGAGAGCCAGATTTAAAAGAAATGTCTTTAGATCGCGATTTTTCATTTAATATGAACACATAAGACAAACGAAACGTCAGTGGATGGCGGTTTGTCATAAATACAAGCACAAAAGAACCGTCCCCTTGTGCTCCGTTTTTGCCCAATGTTACCAGAACCAGCTTGAAGATGAAATGACCTATCTTTCCATGTCATTTCAGGAACGTCTGGCTCTGATGGTCGATGCGGAGTATGATTCCCGACACAACAACAATATCAAACGGCTCATCAAGGAAGCTAAATTTAATAATTCAGCAGCTTTTCTGGGAAATATCGAATATCTGCCGGATCGTCATTTGAATCGCGAACTGCTGGAAAGTCTGGCAAGCAACGAATACATTCGCCAGGGGCAAAACGTCATTCTGGTTGGCGCCACCGGTTGCGGCAAAACCTATATTTCCAATGCACTGGGGGTAAATGCCTGCCAATCCGGTTATAAAGCACGCTATATTCGCTTACCAGATCTCTTTTGTGCTTTCGAAGCTGCACGGATTCAAGGAAAATACCATCATCTGCTCAATCAATTCAGAAAATGTTCCCTGATGATCCTGGATGAGTTTCTGCTTGTTCCCACTACGGATACACAACAGCGTGATCTGCTGGAGCTGATGGAAATCCGTTGTGGCCAGACGTCCACAATTTTCTGTTCTCAATTTACTGCCGAAGGTTGGCATGAACGCCTGGGCAGCGGGGCTCTGGCTGATTCAATCCTTGACCGCATTGTCCCATCAGCTTACACGATGATCATTGATGGTGATGTTTCGATGCGACGAAGAAAGCGCAACATAAAATAATTCAAGCAATAATGGGAGCCATTTAGGTACTGGCTCCCTCTTTCGGAGCAGTGGCTCCGTATAACGGATCATCTGGCTCTATTTCAGGAGATTGGGTGGCTCTGCTACCCCGTAATATCCAGTAGAATGGGGAGGAACGTTTTTACATAGTGTTTATCATCAGTTTAAAGATGTTAAAAAATATAACTCTATATATTATTGTTATTTAGAAAGTCAGACATATCAATATGAATGGATTATATTTTCATTGTTTTCAGGTCAATATGATATTGTTATGAGAGAACTAAGAACTATTTTAGAAGGAGCGTTTTATCATTTTAGATATGATTTTGAGCTTCAGTATTACGATAAAACAGTTTTTGAAAAAAATAATATAATGGAAAATAATACAAAAGTTAAGGATACATATGGCAAAGAAGTTTTTAAAAAAAGTGGATATAATAATTGGAATATTATATATAAGGATATATATCGTAAACTTTCATATTATGTTCATAGTGGATTAGGTAGATATAATGCGATGAGAGTTAATGACGCTGGATATAATGGTCCACTAGATACAGAATTCGATTTAAATAAAATAACAAAATGTTTAGCAATGCTTAAAAAAGTAGTTTTGATTGAAGTGGAATTAATGGAAATCCTTTTACAAAAAGTTTATGGAATTGAAAAAAACGAAGCATCATTTCAATGTATTTTTGAAGATATAATTTAAACGTAATAAATTGAATATTTCGGTTGAAAAAACCAGCCGAAGATTCAACCGAAATACTCAATTAATTGTAAATAATGAAAATAATCTTATGACACGGGGACGTTTCGCTTGTCATGTTCGCCAGTCTATGTTATGCGTGTAAAAACAACAGGAGACGAAATCGGAAATGGCAAAGTTAGTGTAGTACAAAAAGTACCACGGGTTTTCCCATCATGTTGAAGGGTCTGTATCGGAGTAATCTAGCTTTGGATAATGTGGAATGATCGATTACTATTGAAAAACTTGATAAAGACAGATAAACAGGCGTGTTTCAATTATTTTTCTTTTGTATGTTCAATAACTACATATATTTGCTGATCAAAAGAAGGAGCTGTATATCAGAATTAAATGGATGACGCAATCGAGGGAAGTGTTGGTAGACAAGCGAAACTCAGTTGATCATGAAGATTCAAAAGGAAATAAGGGGAGTATCTGCTAATTTAGACGGGTGATAGGGCTGTTATTAAAGCGATAGAAATGACAAACGTAACGTTCCCATGTACTCTTGTCTTCCATGACGAAACGTCTCTGTGTCATGCCCAAAAGAACCATCACCACAGTGTCAGTTGGCTTTGATATTATTGGATTGTTATGCTAATATATAAGAGGGTTGGTTTGATGCTTAGGATCTATTTCTACCAATGATTTGATCGAACAAAACTAATGAAAAAAAGAAGGAGCTGGAAAGAGTGGTTTCTACAGAAGAATTAATCGAAAAATGCAAATCGAAATGGAAAGTTAGCAATGACGATGTGCGGATAAAGATGTTCGAAGAAAAATTACCGGATTTTTTAGATGAATTTGAGGTAGAAGCATTAGAAGTCATTTTATGTTTATTGGACAAGTTCGATTACTATTCGCATAGGGAGATTAATACACGCCTTGTTGAACTTCACGAAAAGGTTGTCAAGGTTGACGGATTTGATAAAGAAAAGACTATTTTTTGTGTTCTCAAAACAATGAATGGAAAGATAAATAGCAGCACAGAATACGTTTGTGAATACTGGAGATTAAATGAAATAAATACATATAGTGTAATTACAAATATCGACGATTTGGATAATGAAGCTTGGGACTTTATAAATACAATTGTATTTATTGATGATTGTTGTGGTTCGGGAAAAACTTTTACTGATTTTCTTCAAAACCACTTACTAGTTTTGAAGAAAAAGAGAATAATTTACGCTATAGTTCATGTTCTGAAAGATGCCGTTTTAAAGATAGATCAATTTAAGTTAGATCAAGAAATGGATATTTCTATTGTATATTGCAGAAAAAGTGAAAAAGCTTTTACTGATAAAATGCTTGCTGAAAAAAAAACTATTTTTGCAGAGGCGTCTAAGAATGTGGGTGTAGTTAATGATAAGGATGATATCTTTGGGTACAAGAAAACAGAAATGCTTATAGCATATTATAATAATACACCTAACAACACAATAGGTGTTTTTAGAAAAGAAACGGAACTCAATAAATCAATTTTTCCACGTAGACATGAAAAAAAGCCTGGGTGGCTTTTAGATATGCAAGAATCGAAAAAACAAAGAAAAACAAAGAACTATTACAGAAAGGTCAAAGACGTTAGTGGATGAATATATTGAACTGCTTATTCTAGTATATTTTAAAGAATATGGACAAAATTATTCGATTTTTGATTTAAAAGAAAAAATTGGGGTGTCTCTTGCTATGCTTAATAACGTATTAGATAATATGTTAGAAATTGGTATTTTGTGCATCAATAATAATCTTTTAGAGATTACTCAAAGTGGGAGAGTGTTGTTGGGAAATTCTGAAATGGAGACATATAGTTTTTGCGAAGATAATTTTCCAATATCTTATAATATAGAAAAATGGCCAATAGATAAAGTGTATCCGATACAAGGATTTTCGAAAAATAAATGGAGAGGAAGTGGAAAATAGTCATTATTCTTAAGCGCATCCGTTAGATGGCGAAAGGACAGTGGACTTTCATAGGATGTAGGTTTCTTAATGTGCAGATAAAGAAAGCCAAGCTTTCTTTATCTGTATATGTTGGCATAACAACATATACAGAATATATTGGTTCTCCTCGCGGAAGCGGTTCCGCTCGTCAAACCAATATATACTGCTTAAGCAAATAAAGATTTTGGTAGCGGATGCGTTTAAGGATAAAGATTTATATTTATGAACAACAATCCATATGTTAAAGAATTATATAGTGTGTTGTCTCAAAAGGGAGAAAAACAGGAAGATATAGATGCTGCTTGCAAGTATGCTGAAAATTTAATCGCTTTAAATCTCCCAGTCGTTTTCAATAAAGAGCATTTTTCTTTACTGGTTGGAAGGAAATATAAAGAAATAACAACATTGATGGCGACTTTAGAGACAAATTATTATCATCTTGCGTATATTAAAAAGAAGAATGGTGGAGAAAGAACTTTGAATATTCCGGCAGTAAGTTTGAGGATTATTCAAAGATGGATACTTGATAATATACTAAAAAATATGTATATTTCACAATATGCTATGGGGTTTTGCAAAAACAAATCTATAGTTACTAATGCGAAATATCATTTAGGTAAAACGTGTGTGATCAATGTGGATTTAAAAGATTTTTTTCCTAGTATAACTCAAAAACAAATATTCAATATATTTTACTATTATGGGTACACAATTGATGTTTCATATATGCTATCTCGATTATGTACTTGTGAGGGAAGATTACCACAGGGGGCACCAACAAGCCCATGCCTTTCAAATATCGTTTGTTTAAAATTAGATAAACGTTTATCTGAGGTATCAAAGCGGTTTAAAGCAGAATATACTAGATATGCAGATGACATTACGTTTTCAAGCAATTCAGATATTTCAAATATTTTGCCTATTGTTAAAGAAATCATTCAAGATGAGGGGTTTCAGCTAAACGAAAAAAAGACGAGAATTCTATTTAAACATCAGAAGCAGGAAGTGACTGGACTTTTGGTCAATGGGAATCAAATACGAGTTGACAAGAAATACATAAAAAAATTCAAGCAAGAGATTTATTATTGTAAGAAATATGGGGTTGAGGATCATCTTGAACATATAGATTGTAAAAAACATTTTTATCGTGATCATATGTATGGAAAAGCGTACTTTGTTAAAATGGTAGATGAAAAGGTGGGAAAAAAACTCATTAATGAATTAGACTCAATTGATTGGGAATGAGATACAGACAGAAAGGGAGGTTAATATGGAGTTAAGTAAATTATATGAAATGAGGTATTATGCCAATTCACTTATGAATGGGATTGATCCAACTTCGAGGGTTCAATTTGTTGAGGATACAGTTATGAATATACCTCAAATAAAAAAATATAATGAGGATGTCTGTAACTTGATAGATTCTATGATAGTTTCAATTGCTTCTGCGGGAGAAAGACAAAAAGGTAAAATCCCTTTTTTTATCATGAAAGAAGATAGAGAAAACTTCCCATACTTTGAAAAGCCAGTTTCAATTAGTGAATTATGCATTTGTATGAATAAATTTGTTTTGCCGGGGATGGTTAAATTGCGAGCCACTGATTTGACAAGAGGGCTACTTAATCTTGGATATTTAAAGGAGGTGTCAATTGATGACGAAAAAAGTTATAAGGCACCGACTTTAGAAGGTGTTTCGTTGGGGATAATAGAAGAAAAAAGAACAAATTCATATGGTAATTCATATTCAGTAAACTTGTATAACATTGATTCGCAAAAATATATTGTGAAGGAACTTGCTGGAATCATTGAAGCGAGCAGGAATACGTAAAAGAATTAGATGGAAAATATTGTTGTTATATGAAAGATTGTAAGAACTAAAAAAATTTTAAAATGTGAGCGAGGGAGCCAGTGCATTAACGACGTTTTGTAAATGAACGAAAAAAACTCAGGTTTTCTCAACCTGAGTTTTAATTATGATTTGTGTTCTGCTAATGTATTATTTGAGTCTTACGATTAAAATCTATTTCAAACGAACGACCCCGAAATCGCATAATACCGTAATAAATGACGCTATAACCTACTTACTTGCTTCCTCAATCGCCACCGCAACAGAAACCGTCGCGCCAACCATGGGGTTGTTACCCATTCCAATTAGTCCCATCATTTCAACATGGGCAGGAACAGATGAAGAACCGGCGAATTGAGCGTCGGAGTGCATTCGGCCCATGGTGTCGGTCATCCCGTAGGAAGCAGGGCCTGAGCCCATGTTGTCGGGATGGAGGGTTCGGCCGGTACCGCCGCCGGAGGCAACGGAGAAATATTTTTTGCCTTGTTCCAGGGCTTCCTTTTTATAGGTGCCGGCAACAGGGTGTTGGAAACGGGTTGGGTTGGTGGAGTTTCCGGTGATGGAAACATGAACCCCTTCGTGATGCATGATGGCAACGCCTTCTTGAACATCATTCGATCCGTAACAGTTAACCGCAGCGCGTTCGCCATCGGAATAAGGTGTTCGTGATACAATGTTAAGTTCGCCGGTGGCAAAATCATAATCGGTTTTAACATAGGTAAAGCCATTGACCCGGGAAATAATCAGCGCCGCGTCTTTTCCCAAACCGTTTAAGATAACCCGTAACGGTTTTACTCGTACTTTATTGGCTGAGCGGGCGATGCCGATGGCACCTTCGGCAGCAGCAAAGGATTCGTGGCCGGCCAGGAAGGCAAAACATTCGGTGTCTTCTCTTAAGAGCATCGCGCCTAAGTTACCGTGACCTAAACCAACCTTACGTTGTTCGGCAACCGAACCGGGAATACAGAAAGCCTGTAAGCCTTCGCCGATCACTTCGGATGCGTCGGCCGCATTGGTAATGCCGCGTTTAATCGCCAGGGCAGCACCTAAGGTGTAAGCCCAGCAGGCGTTTTCAAAACAGATGGGCTGAATGCTTTTAACAATGCCAGCTACATCAATGCCTTTTTCATCACAGATAGCTTTTGCTTCTTCTAAAGAGGCAATGCCGTTGGCAGCTAAAACTTCTTCAATTTTAGCGATTCTTCTTTCATAACTTTCAAATAATGCCATGTGATTTCCTCCTATTCTTTTCTTGGATCGATGTATT
>PGZS01000282.1 GCA_002841435.1 Firmicutes bacterium HGW-Firmicutes-3
CAAAAAGTGAATAATGGGTATAGGTATCAAAGACAACAAGTCCGGTTATACACGTTGCTGAAGTGGCAGTAAAAAGTGCATCTATAAAAGGTGTATACGCACCGCTTTTTGAAGAAATAGGAAGTGAAAGTAAAAATGCACCTATAAAAATAATCGCCAAAAAGCTTAAAGCACTTAGCTTAGAATATGTCAGATTGAATTTTTTTATTATGGACATCATCAATTAACTCCTTTATTGATTCGTATAGATATGGAAAGTCATTGTCTTTAAAGAGTATTTTATAGAAATTGTATTCTTTAAAGATCTTCAGATGATTGGATTGATTACATAAAATAATTATTGAGGATAGATTGTATATTTTAGAAGCGATGGAGCCCAACATAAGGTTGTTAGAATCTTTGTTGGACAGCACCAATAAAGTAGACTCGGAACAATCAGGCTGAAATTCACTCACATCGTGTATTGTTTCATAGGGGTAGTGTTTCATAGCACAGTACTTTTTTGTCATATCTGCTATTTCGTTATCCCCATAAATCAACATGATATCGGACGCATTTAAAGCGTTTGGTACAGTATCTTTATCATCACTGTGAAAAGAATGACCAGCCAAATATGCATCCAGACGATGCATCATATAATAACCAATCAGTAAAAAGATAATTATAAAAACGAACATCACTACAGTCATAGAAGCACCCCTTTCTATAGTATTTTATTACGAAAGCCATTAAGTTTGTGCTAATTTTTTCCAAAGGGTGTTAATTTTTTGTTAATATAACGATCGACATAAGGGTAACATAGGATACCGAATTATGAGCTTGATATGATTATAATAAGCTCATAAGTAAAATGAATCTTTTAAGAAAGGAGCCTAACATGTCAAATCCTAGGTATGCAAATCTTCAAAAAGTAAGAAATGAAAAAAGAACCTATTCCATTACGCCAAGGATACCAGGTGGTTTTATCACACCGGATAACATGATACGTCTTGCTGAAGTGGCAAGTAAATATAAAGCAACACTTAAAATCACATCAGGACAAAGGGTAATGATTATTGGTCTTAAAGCAGAAGAAGTCGATGCGGCATGGGCGGATCTTGGAATGTCGCCGGGTGTATTATCCCCTTATTCTGTAAAGAATGTTGAGATGTGTCCTGCTTCCTTTTGTAAAAGAGCCAAACAGAACTCTATGAAAGTGAGTATGACTCTCGAAAAGCGTTATTACGGAAAACCGGCGCCAAACAGAGTCAAAATAGCTGTGGCCGGTTGTCGTAATGCTTGTACAAGTGCCAATGCCAAAGATATAGCCGTTTTGGCGGATGTTGAAGGTTATATTGTTCGTGTCGGTGGTAGTGCAGGCTTTTATCCTAGGCTACCGGATGAGGTTGCATGCAACCTTACGGAAGATGAAGTTTTTCTTATGGTAGATGCCGTGTTTGACACCTATTGCGAGATGGCGGATACTGGTGAAAAGCTTGGTATTATGATTGACAGAGTTGGTTTTGAGCATTACAAAAAAGTGGTTCTAGCCACATACGAAAAAAGGAAGGAAGCATAATATGAGCTTATTTTTAGCACCTGTACACACATGGTTATTTAACAAAATTAGATTATTTGAGGAGATTGAGCAAGATATCATTGAGCAGTTCCCGATGATATTAACG
>PGZS01000283.1 GCA_002841435.1 Firmicutes bacterium HGW-Firmicutes-3
CGGTTTATTTTTTCTTACCCCGTCATCACCAATAATCCTTAGGAAATCATATTGCCCTAAATAACGCTCAGCTATAATCTTGGCCATGCGTTCATTCTTGTTGGTATGTATGGCCATCTTCACGCCCATATGAGCAAATGTATCCAGCATCTCATAAATACCATCATAGGGTTCAAGATCCCTATCAAAGTAGTCACTATAGGATACCAACATTTTTTTGTAGTAATCTGAAACTGATTCAGCATCTCGATGCGTTTTTGGTAATGCTTTATATACAAGTCTTTCAATACCTTCACCTAGAAAATCAAAATAGTCTTCTGTACTGTGGGATTTCATTTTGTTTGCTTCCAGTACTGAGTTCATTGAATACGCCAGACCTTCTATTGAATCAACAAGTGTACCATCCAAATCAAATATTACCATGACATCTTTCATACGTTCCTCCTTTTTCTTTAAATATACGTTTATAAAACTAAGACTAAGAATATAGCCCAACAATCATTATTAATATGGGAATGGTTACTATCATCATGAGCGTTGATAAAAATACCGCTTCTGAAGCCTCAAGGGTATTGCCATCATATTGCCTTGCCATAATTACAGTATTGGTACCAATGGGCATACCGGATAAAATAATCGGCACCCATAAGCCAAAGCCTGATAGTCCAATAGATGATAAAACAAAACCAATCCCAAATGGGAACAGAATCATCCTGACTAAGCTTAGTGTAAATATTCTATAGTTTTTAAAGATGGTACTTATTTTCACACCGAATAAAGAAGCACCGACAACAATCATAGCCAATGGCGTTGTAATGCCACCCAGAACATCTGATATGTTCAAAACGATAAGCGGAAGCTTCCATCCTGTTAAGAAGGAGATAATTCCAATGATTGTTGCAATAATACCGGGATTCATGAAATGTTTTATTGACCATTCCATTTTATGATCTTTGTTTTTATCCGACAGTATAAGGTAAACACCAAGTGTATACAGTAGTAAATTAAAGGGAATATTGAAAATAGCAGCCATAAATAAGGCTTCTTTTCCAAGAAGCGCTATTGTCATTGGAAAGCCAATAAAACCCACATTACCAAAAATAACCATGAATTTATAGAGTCCTTTGCTGCCAATTGGTGCTTTAACCAATTTTGTTAAGACAGGTGCCATACCAATAATTATCCCATAAGTAAGAAATGTGGCTAAGGCTATATCATAAAGATCAGAGAGCTTTGTAGATGCTGTATTACCAAGAGATGCTATAATCATTGCAGGCATGGTCACATAGAATATAAGAGATGAGAAATTTTTAATGCCATCTTCTGTAATAATATGCTTGCTTCTAAGCACATAACCTAGAAACATAATAAAAAACAAAATGATGACTTGGGTAATAACAAGAGAAAAATCCATAAATGCCCTTTCTATATCTTAAATTATTTATTAATTCAACTAAAACTCGAAAGAATAAGAAGATTGACTTCGTCATACTTATAACCTTTTAATTCAAATGTAGAGAAGTCAATCTTCTTTGCGCATGTGCATAGCACGCGCTAAATTATACTTTCTTATTCTTTAGGAGCGTCTTTATCTCCTAAAGAATAAGAAGATTGACTTCGTCATACTTATAACCTCTTAATTCAAATGTAGAGAAG
>PGZS01000062.1 GCA_002841435.1 Firmicutes bacterium HGW-Firmicutes-3
AAAATGTTTAATGATTTAACTAAAGCGATTAAAGAAAACATACGTGATTATGGTATGTACATTGCATTAGGATTTATTATGATTATCTTCACCAACTTAACCAACGGTTTGTTTATGACACCCCGTGTTATCTCGGATTTGATTGATATGACAGGTTATATTGCGGTTTTATCTGTAGGTGTTACTTTGGTTATTGTTATAAGACATATTGACTTATCCATTGGTTATATTGCCGGTTTCTTAGGAGCAGTAGCAGCCATGTTAACTTCAATTGTTGGTTTGCCAGTTGTAATTGTAATCCCCATCATACTTATTATGGGTATGCTTATTGGTGCATTTTGGACAGGTACTCTGGTAGCAGGGTTTAAAGTACCGGCTTTTGTTGCGACACTTGCAGCGATGACCATTTTTAGAGGGTTACTTATTAGAGTCACCAATAGTGCAACCATTTTTACGGCAAATGATCAATTTAATGCGATTGGTAACGGCTACATCCCGGATATTGCCAATGTTGCCGGCATGCATATTCTTACTTTAATCATAGGAGCCTTGGTTGTTGCACTCTTTGTAGTATTGGAAGTGAAAAATAGGATCAAACAGATTTCATATCGACTTCATGTATCAACATTACCTATATTTATTATGAAATTAGTTTTCGTTTCATCGATTATTATGTTCTTTTTATGGAAGATAGCAAGCTTTAAAGGTTTGTCATGGACAGCTGTTATTGTTGCAATAGTCGTAGGAATCTATGCGTTTATTACGAACAATACCACACTTGGACGACATATATATGCGGTAGGTGGTAATCCGGAAGCAGCAGAATTATCCGGTGTAAGCGTTAAGAAAATCACTTACATTGTTTTTGGTTCGATGGGGATGTTGGCTGGACTGTCCGGTATTTTATTTACAGCCAGGCTTCAATCGGCTACACCAACAGCAGGTATGGGCTTTGAGCTGGATGCTATTGCCGGTGCTTTTGTAGGAGGAACCTCTGCTTCAGGTGGAATTGGTAAAGTTACAGGATCTATCATAGGTGCTCTTGTTATGGCGTCACTAACAAAAGGTATGGACCTTATGAATGTAGGTGTTTCATATCAATATATCATTCGTGGTCTGGTATTGGTAGCAGCGGTCGTGTTTGACGTTTACACAAGGAATATGCACGCAAAACAAGCTTAGAAAATAGGGTGAGGCATATGCAGAAGCAAAAGATTAAGAAGATTAAGAAGATTAAGAAGATAAGGACGAATAGTCACAACAATAGAATGTTTAACATCCGAGTGTTGGTACCTCTCCTATTTTCACTTGTAATCATCATGATTATCGGTATCGGCATATTGTACAACAACTCAACAAATTCAATTAAGAAAAGCTACAGTATATCCACTAATATTGCTGATATAAGGGATAATCTTATGCAAGCGACCCAAGAAGGCGATAATTTTCTTGATAATGATGATGAAGAATATATTAACACGGTCAAGGGACATATATTTGCCATCTTTGATTTGATTGAGCTAACACGCAGTGAAACGGATTCAAAAGTTATGATTGGTTATTTAGACGCCATTCAAATGGATATTGAGGATTATCTTAGTAAGTTCAATTATTTTGTTACCATACTGGAATATCAGGATGAAACAACTAATTTTAGTGACAGTATTTTACCAATTGCAGAAAGTGTTAAGGCCAACGTTGATTTGGCAAGAGAGCATACGAGGATTGAGCTTGAAAATACTCTAGAAGAGAGTACGCGATTGTCAATAATTGCCATCATTCTGATTGTAGTTATTTCCGGTATTTTTACACTTGTGCTCTCTCTGGTCATTAATAAATCCATGAAGGAGTTATTAACGAAGCTTGGCAGGATTACTCAAACAGGTGATTTATCAACCAGAATTGAGTTGAAGAGTAAAAATGAATTCCAGGAAATAGGTCATTCTATTAATACCTTTATTGAGAGCTTAAGTGAAGTTGTTCAAGCGGTAAATTATTCTTCAAAAGAAGTCTTTGAGCATTCCAATACCATAGAGCAACAGCTGCATTCTTTAGATTCGGATATACTGAACATGTCGGATACGTTAATGCAATTGTCTTCTGGTACACAGCAAACCAGTGCTTCATCTCAAGAGATTAATGCTCACATAGAAGAAATCGTATCCACGATGAATATTATTACCGAAGACATTAAAGAAGGCACCCAGTTGGCTCAAGCAAGTGATCAACGTGCATCTGAATTAGGCATACAAGTGACCAATAAGATTCATAGGGCACAAGAAGTGTATGAAAATACAAAGAAACAAATCTATCGTTCCCTTGAAAAATCTAAAGAGGTAGAAAAGATAGGCATGTTAACACAAGCTATTTTAGGTATCAGTGAACAAACCAACTTACTTAGTCTTAATGCGGCTATTGAAGCAGCTAGAGCTGGCGAAGCAGGTAAAGGTTTTGCAGTCGTTGCCGCAGAGATCAGAAAGTTGGCGGAAACATCCAGTAAAAGTGCAAGCCAGATTCAACAAGTATCAGATGCTATCGTAGGTACGGTTCATGAGATGTCATTAGATATTGAGAAGATTATGGCTTTCTTTGAAGAAGATGTTATGAAAGATTATAGAGACATGTATGAGGTTAGTGAACAATATAGTACGGATGCTGTTCAGTTTAAGACTAAGCTCGAGCATATTTTTAGTGCTTTTAACAATGTAGATGGGGCAACCCATGAGTTATCCAACAGTATGGATGAGATTGCTGCTGCAATTACGCAAAGTTCCAATGGTTTGGCAGATATGTCTATGAAGTCTGTTAGTATTAATGAGGAATCAAGGGTTATTAGGGCTTCGAAAGAGTTGTCCAATGATTCGATTGATGCACTAAGAGAGAAAATGTCAGTCTTTAAATGTTAGATATAGAGTAGTTGTATAAGGGATGAGAGAGTGTAAAAAAAGAAGTTCCGGTATTTTAGAAGTTGTTTCTAAAATATTGGAACTTTTGTAGTCATACACACTGCTTCCAGGAACTTCATGGTCAATTTCGGCGTGCGTGAATTTGGTTAATTTAATGTGGTCCCATGAAAACCCTTAGGATATTGGAATGGCTTTACTGGCTATACGCCTGAAGAAGAAGAAAGCAATAGCAACGGCAGTCCAATTAATGATGACGATACCCCACCAGACGCCATATATGCCGAGACCGAAATAGGTGCCAAGTAGGTGGAATAGAAAAAATGGCATGAGTATCTGTCGATAGAGGCCGATGTAAACTGCAAAATTGGGTTTTTTAATACCTTGTAAAACAGAGATGATGGCGTTTAAAATGACATAAGTCGGTAGGGCCAAGGCCTCGATGCGTAAGTAAGTCGTGCCTGAAGATATAACTAGAGGATCATCGTTAAATATGCCAATGGCGTAGGGTGCAAACATGAAGATAAGCATAGCGCCGGTAACCATAATGACGACACCAATCCAGATGGATTTACTTAAGACTTCATAGATACGTCTGATTTTTTTTGCACCAAAGTTTTGCCCGGCAATGGTCAAAGTGGCAACATTAAGCCCCAAAGCCGGTAGTAATGCCAATTGCTCAACTCTGACAGCGGCTCCAAAAGCAGCTATTGTAGTGGCGTTGTCATAATAGAGAATGAAATAGTTGATGACAAACACACCAATGGCTATGGTTGCCATATTAAGGCTAGCAGGCATACCTTGCTTAAAAAGATTGAGAATAGTTGATGACGATAAATGTTCACTTATGAAAGCTTTATAGTTGAATAGGGGACTTTTAAGGACTCTATAAGTAAGATAAACAGTTCCTAGTAGTTGCACCAACACAGTCGCAAAGGCAATACCAACCACGCCCATTTTTGGAATACCAAACCAACCGAAAATGAAAAGCGGGTCTAATATTAGATTCATAAAAAATCCGATAATCAAGAAATTACGATAGCTTTTAGTATCGCCTTGAGCATTGAGTATTGCGTTTAAAATAAAGCTAAGGATAAAAAAGCCGGTACCAAAGAAAATAGTCTGCGTATAGGAAATACCTAGGTCCATAGATGGACCGGAGGCTCCGGCTACGATAAATAAATAAGGTGTGACTATAAAACCGATTATGCCAAGAAATAAACTGACTAAGATACCAGTAAGAAGTGCGTTGTAAGCAAGCTTATGAAAATCATCTAGCGAGTTTTCTCCAAGAGCGATTGAGGTGAGTGCGGTTGTACCACTGCCTATACCGGAACTTAGCGCGATAATGATGAAAAATATGGGGAAAGATAATGTCAATCCTGCCAATGCATCTGTGCTAAGCATGCCGGCGTAGTAAGTATCCACAACATTATATAAGGTATTAAACAAAAGTCCGACACTTGAAGGAATGGCTATACGTTTAATGTGCATAATAATAGGACCCTTAGTTAAATCAGTTTCAGACATAAAATCACCTGCCCTTTAATGATAATTGTTATCATTAAAGTATAGCATAATAAATGTGTTTACGCCAAGATATATTTCTAGAGAAGAAGGCATACTTATGCTATACTAATATTTATAACTTAGGAAGAGAGGTGTTTATATGTACGGAGCAATTGAAGCAGGTGGCACCAAATTTGTGTGTGCAGCTGTGGATGAAGAGATGAACATTTTGGATCAAATAACCGTAGCGACTCTAGAACCAAAACAAACCATGAAAGAAGTTATTGAGTTTTTTAAGAAAAATCCTGTAAAAGCCATAGGGATAGGTGCATTTGGTCCAATTGAGATTTGTCCCAATAAGGAAAATTATGGGCAGATTTTGAACACACCAAAGCTAGCATGGCGTTGGTTTAATATGTACAAAGAACTGAGTGCAGCATTAAACATACCTATTAAGATTGATACGGATGTTAACGCTGCGGGTCTTGGGGAATATAACGAGGGACATGGTGTTGGTAAGAGAAGTGTTTTATACATTACAATCGGAACCGGCGTAGGAGCCGGATTTGTTTTGGAAGGTGAAACATTGTTTGGTTTAACCCATCCGGAGATGGGGCATATACTTGTCAGACAAAATGAAGATGATGTTTTTAAAGGAAATTGTCCAACCCACTATAATTGTCTAGAAGGCCTTGTATCAGGACCTGCTATAGAAGCAAGGCTTGGCATTAAAGGCCACGAACTAGGTGAAGACCATGTGATTTGGGACCATGTAGCAGATTATATTGGACAAGCGCTTATGACGTATAACCTTGTATTATCACCGGAAATCATTTTGATTGGTGGTGGTGTTGCACAACAAGCTCACCTTTTTCCGAAAATTAGAGCAGCATTTAAAAGGCATATGAATGGTTATATTGATCATGAAATCATAAAAGGTGACTTAGAAGATTACATACAATATCCAAAACTGGGTCAAAAAGCAGGGCTTACCGGCGCTATTTACTTGGCAAAGGAGATTGCGCAACAAAGCTAATATAAAGCATGCTCCTCTTAAAAAAGACAGTAGTAATAAACTGTATCTTTTAAGAGGAGCATATTTATATTTTATAATGAAGTTTCTAATAAAGCTTGCTTATGTTCTATAGAAGACTATTTTCGACGACTGTGACGATATCCGTCCATTCTAGAAGCTTACCGGTGCCTATATCACCACAAGCCAATTGACCATGACCCGTTTCTAGAACCTTGTAACCATAGGTTGTGAGTTTGCGGATGTTATCTCTTAGAATTGGATTTTCCCACATAATGGTGTTCATGGCGGGTGCTATTATAACAGGTGCTTTTGTGGCCATAATGGTTGTGGTCAGCATATCATCGGCTATGCCACATGCAATCTTACCAATGATGTTTGCTGTAGCGGGTGCAACCAGGAACAAATCAGCCTTTTTGGCTAATTGGATATGTTTTGTATCCCATTTGTCGATGGGATTAAACATGTCTGTAACCACCGGGTTATGAGATAAAGATTGAAAAGTAAGTGGTGTAATAAATTCGGTAGCATTTTTTGTCATGATGACATGAACGTCATAGCCCTTTTTGCACAGTGAATGAACGATTTCTATCGCTTTATAAGCAGCGATACCGCCGCAGACACCTATAACGATTGTTTTCATACAAATGGTCTCCTATTGTAGTAGGGTTAATTGGAGAAAAGATAGTCTTTTAAAGAGTTCGCGATTTCTTCTTTTGTGAAACAAGTATCGATGACATTGCCGTTTTTTATTATAAAAGCTTCGTGGTTGTTACCGTGTATGGAACTAAGATCATTTGCAATAACCAGTTCACACCGGCTGGTTAAAGCCATCATATTTGCTGCTTGAAGCAAATCTTCCTGAGGCGCATTATGCAAAAGCTTAAAACCAATAAGTCGCGTGCTTGGACTTAGCTTTTTCACTTTTTGAATCAGTTTAGGTGTCTCATTTAATCGCAAATAAAGGCTATCCTTGGAGACTAATTTGTTGCACTTGTCCAATTGATGATAGGAGCTATTTCTTAATGTACTTAGAATATCATCTAAATCCAGTTCTTGAGACAGGGTTTCTCTTTGCTCGAATAAACTTAGTAACTCTGTAGCCAATTGCGTTTCGGTTTGGATCTTTGACACATAATAATCTGATACAGCCATGCAATGAATCATGATATCAATTTTCTTAGATTCAAAAAGCTCAGTTAACACGGTTTCTACACTTTTTGTATCTGTAACGGTGTATAGCTTGTGAGGACTCCTTATTTTTGGCAATCGAGCATTTTTTGCAGCAACATAATCAATATGTATGGGATTATGTTGCGTATGGGCGGTTTCTACTAAAACGGTGTAGATTTTATTGGCAAGCAATCCTGTGCTTGTATTGGTGATTTTCCTGACAGCATCGATCGTTTCACTTGTACCACCGGCAGTTATAATGATATTCATAATTCACCTCAATCCTTTTGACTGTGGATTTCTCTCTTTTTAGTGTTTTTTATTCGGTTTTGTGTATCTAATTGTAGAATAATGGGTTCATATATGGCAGCTTCTGAAGGTTCCATTAAGGCATAGGTAATGATAATGATTAAATCACCGGGTTGTACCATTCTGGCGGCAGGTCCGTTTAAACACACAACACCACTATGAGCGTCGCCTGCAATGGTATAGGTTTCAAACCGTGCACCATTATTGACATTTACAATCTGTACTTTTTCACCTATTAGAATTTTGCTGGCATCAAGCAATGCCTGATCAATTGTGACGCTTCCTTCATAGTGTAAGTTGGCTTCAGTAACGGTTGCTTTGTGAAGTTTAGATTTCAGCATAGTAATCAACATCAAAAACCACCTTCTAAGACAATATTATCAATCAATCTTGTTTTGCCGAAGAATACGGCAATCGCTACGAGTGCTTTTTTTTCAATGGTTTCTATACTTTGAAGGTCATCATATCCAAGAATCTCAATATAATCTATTTTTGCTAAGGTTGCATTTTTAAGAACCTCTGCCAGTGATTTTTTTAGCGCTTCTACATTCCGCTCGCCTATGTCATATTGCTTCTTTACCACGAGTAGAGACTGATATAAATAAATGGCTTCATGACGTTCTTCGTCATTTAGATAAGTATTTCTGGAGCTTAGAGCTAAACCATCAAAGTCCCTAACTATAGGGCAGGTTGCCACCTCAAGATCCATGTGCAGGTCTTTCACCATACGTTTAAGTAATATGACCTGTTGTGCATCCTTTTCACCTAAGTAGACTTTTTGTGGCTTTATGATATTTATAAGTAAAGCAACAACAGTTGTTACACCTTTAAAATGTGTAGGTCTTGCTGCGCCACATAACTTATTTGTCAAAGTATCATCTACAATGACATTGGTTAAGCTTCCCGTTCCATAGATTTCAAAGACAGAAGGAGAAAAAACATAATCAGCACCTACAGAGGTAGCTAAGGTATAGTCTTCGTCAATATTTCGCGGATAAACATCATAATCTTCACCCGGAGAAAATTGTGAAGGATTAACAAAGATACTTACCACTACAATGTCATGATGTTTTCGTGCGGTTTCTATAAGAGAAAGATGGCCGTCATGTAAGGCACCCATGGTAGGTACGAATCCGATATTGCTTATATTGCTTAAAAGTTGTCTCATTTTAGAAATGGAATCAATCAACATGACTAAACCTCCAGTTCGGATGTATCAAGAGCTTCTTTTTGTCCTTTATAGGTATGGACTGTTTCAGGGAAAATCTGTTGGTGCACATCATCAACATAGTTTTTGACCGCAGTCTGAATCATTTCACCTAGATGAGCATAGCGCTTGACAAACTTAGGAGAACATTCACCATACATGCCGAGCATGTCATGAGAGACAAGAATCTGACCATCACAATGTACCGATGCCCCAATGCCTATGGTAGGAATGTGAAGTTCTTGGCTAATTAAATGAGCCAGATTTTCAGGAATACCTTCCAAAACGATGGCAAAGACACCAGCGGATTCCAATAATTGAGCGTCATGAAGAATTTCACGAGCCTCTTTAGGAAGACGACCTTGAACCTTGAAGCCACCTAATTGATTGATGGACTGTGGTGTCAATCCAAGATGACCCATAACAGGTATTTGCGCTTTTAAAATACCTTTAATTTGAGGTAATATATCACGTCCACCTTCGAGCTTGACAGCATTAGCACCACCTTCTTGAATCAATCTGCCGGCATTGGCAACTGCTTCCCTAGGAGATAAGTGATAAGACATAAAAGGCATATCACTTATAACCATAGCATGCTGGGTGCCTCTAACAACAGAAGCCGTATGGTAGACCATATGATCCATAGTAACACTAAGCGTGTTGTTGAAACCTTGCAAAACCATGCCGAGAGAATCGCCAACAAGAATGGCGTCTATACCGGACTGATCCAGAAGCTTAGCCATTGTATAATCATATGCAGTTAAGAGTGTTATTTTCTGTTGACCTTTTGCTGATTTGAAATCTAAAACTGAATATCGCTTCATAAAAAAACCTTTCTCGACCTATAGGTGAAAAAGGCATGATAAACCAATGATATCCTTATCACACTCAGTCTCTGTCCATAAGATCAAAGCTATGCAAAAAGATGACTAAATCATAACATAATTATAATATATACAATATAGTATAAGTGGTTAAGGCTGGGTTTACGCTTCATACGAATAATGCTATAATAATAGTCGATTAAACGAGCATAGGAAGAGAGAATAATATTAGATGAACATCTATGACATAGCCAAATTAGCAGGGGTTTCCCATACGACAGTCTCACGTGTGATTAATAGTAAACCGGGCGTAAAACCGGAAACACGAGACAGAATTATGAGAATATTAGATGAGAATGCCTATATACCCAATAGTTTTGCCAGAGGACTTGCAAATGCCGGCAATAAGATTATTGGTATTATTGTTATTGATGTTCGGAACAATCATCATATCAATACAGCTTTTCATATTGAAGAAGAGTTTTCTAAGTATGGCTATATGAGCATTATTGGTGGCTGTGGCTTAGATAATAGTAAGCAAGAAGCTTATCTTAGAGCTATGGCAGGTAGAAATATTGATGGTCTTGTACTTATTGGATCAAGATTTCAAAACGATATTACAAAGCGATGTATTCAAAAATATTTTCACGACAAGCCGGTGGTTATAGCTAATGGCCAATTGGACCTTGATAATGTTTGTGGTGTTGTTGTTGATGAACGTAAAGCAGTTTCCAATGTGGTGGATTATCTGGTATCGAAAGGCCATCGTGAGATTGCCTTTATGAATGATTATGTTACTTATAGTGCTCATAACAAACAAGAAGGGTTTATTGATGGTATAAGAAAAAACCATATCATGTTTAATGAAAGCTACATAAGACATATAAAGACCGACCATGTTAACAGTCAGATTGAGACGGAAAAATTCCTTAAAAGAAATCAAGGTGTGACTGCAATTATATATAGTGAGGATATTATGGCGGTAGGTGGGGTGAAAGCTTGCAATCATCTAGGGTTAAAAATACCGGAAGACATGAGCATTATTGGCTTTAATAATTCAATCTATGCGGATATTTGTACGCCAAAAATATCCAGCATCGATAATAGGATTAATGACATGGGCGCATTTTGTACTAAAGCTTTGTATGCCATGCTGCAAGGTGAAAAAACGGATCGTGTTTATAACATTATGCCTATATTTGACATGAAAGAGTCTACGAATTAAGCGTAATGTATAAAAATATTTAAAAACCAATTGACGAGGCGTCTTTTGTATGTTATTATTTAACCAATGATTGTTAGCGGTAACATAGTTTTTATACAATTTGACGTTAAAGCCTTGCGATGCGTGCCCTATTTTTTTTCACCATAATGTTAGCGCTAACAAAAGTGCGAATATTTTTTTCTTTATATATGTTAGCGCTAACACTGCTGAATATAATAAATTGCTCAAGAAAGGATTAATTATGATTTGTTCATCCATCCATTCAACATTTGATACAGACTTATATCCGAGAATCATAAGAGAAGCCGTATCGTTTTTTAGAGATGCGGGTATTGGAAACATGGCACCGGGAGAATATGAGATTGACGGTAGAAATATCTATTATCAGGTTATCGACATGACAACAAAAAACATAGAAGACGGTCGCCCGGAAGTACATAGGAAATACATCGATATACAATTTTTATTTGATGGAAAAGAAAGCATTGGCTTTGTTGACGATTATGGCAACAATCAAGTTGATCAGAATTTACTTGAAGAAAGAGACTTGTTGTTTTACAAAGACGTTTCGGATATGACGATGATTGCGATGAAGCCTGGTGATTTCTGTGTGTTTTTCCCAAATGACGTTCACATGCCAGGTTGTATGCGAGAGGCAAATATGTCAATCAGAAAAGTTGTTTACAAAGTTAATTATGATTTTTACAAAAATTCAAAATAAGGTTAAAGGGTCAAAACTAAGTTTCACTAAATTCACATACCATGGTATGTGAAAGTTCAACTATATAGTTTTGACGCCTTAACCAATTAAACAAGGAGGTAGAAAATGAAAGAAGTAAATTGGGGTATGATTGGTTGCGGTCAAGTTACTGAAGTTAAAAGCGGACCAGGATTGTACAAAGCAGAAAACTCGAATCTCCTAGCGGTTTATAATGATGATTTTGACAGAACACTTGATTACACAAAACGTCACGGTATCAAGATAGCTTATAAAGATGTAGAAGATTTATTAAATGACTCGAATATTGATATCATCTATATAGCAACGCCGCCAAAATTCCATAAAGAATATGCAATTAAGTGCTTAAAGGCCAACAAAATCCCATACATTGAAAAACCTGTGGCGATGAACCTGGAGGAGTGCTTAGAGATTAAGGCCTTGTCAGAAGAGCTTAACATTCCGGTTTATGTTGCTTTTTACCGAAGAGGCATGGAAAAATTCATAAAAATTAAAGAGCTATTAGATGCACAAGTCCTTGGTGACATCAGATATGTTTATGTGACTCAGATTATGAAAGTGGAAGACAGTGAATTAAGTAGGGAACGATTACCCTGGCGTGTCATTCCTGAAATCTCAGGTGGTGGAAAGTTCCTAGATATGGGTGTCCATGTTATGGATTGCTTAGAATTCTATTTTGGAGAAATGGATGCCATGCAAGGTATTGTAGAGAACAAAGGTGGCTATTACGAAGCGGATGATACGGTTGTGGCAACTTTTAGATTCAAAAACGGTATCATTGGCTCAGGAACATGGTGCTATGTAGCAGATCAGGAAATCAATGAAGTGCAGATTGTTGGTGAAAAAGGTCGAATTCTTTATGATGGGCTATCCGGAAAAAGCTTTACACTGATTAAAGATGGCGTTGAAGAAATATTTGAGTTTGAAGAGTTTGATCATGTAGCAATGGCTTATCAGCAAGCAGTTGTTAATGAATTAATAGGTAAAGAAAAGAGTCATGCTAATTTTGATGAAGCCATTAACCTAGTGAAAATGACAGGTATGCTGTTAAGCGACTATTATAAAAGGAGTGCTAAATAATGCTTAGAATTAAATATGATGAGATGGTGGCAACCTTTGAAGATATTTTAATAAAAAAAGGTTTCAAACCTGAAACAGCCAGAAAAAGTGCAGAGAACTTTGCCAATAACAGTGTGGACGGCATTTACTCCCATGGTGTAAACCGTTTCCCTAGAGTGATTTCCTATATTGACAAAGGTTACATTAAAGTAGATGCAGAACCAACTGTAGAAGGAAGAATGGGCGGTTTTGAGCGTTGGAATGGTAATTTGGCTATGGGAAACACCAATGCAGTCAGTGCTATGGACCGAGCGATTGAACTTGCAAAAGAGTGTGGCATCGGCATTGTAGCCCTTGGAAATACAAACCATTGGATGCGTGGCGGTACTTTTGGATGGCAAGCAGCAGACGCGGGTATGATTGGCCTATGTTGGACCAATACCATGCCGAATATGCCTGCTTGGGGCACCAAAGATCGAAACATTGGTAACAATCCCTTTGTTATGGCCATTCCAAGAAGCAACATGGAGCATGTGGTTGTTGATTGCGCCATGGCACAATTCTCTTATGGCAAGATTGAAGAAACCAAGTTCAAAGGTCAACAACTTCCTGTTGTTGGTGGGTATGATACTGAAGGTAAAGTGACTACCGATCCGGTTGAAATCGAAAAAACATGGCGTGTTCTTCCAATTGGTTTTTGGAAAGGTTCGGGATTATCCATTGCTTTTGACCTTATAGCGGCAGTACTTTCCGGCGCCAACTCAACAACAGCCATTGGTAAAAAATATGAAGACGAATACGGATTATCACAAATATTCATTGCCATCGATCCAACCCATATGAGCAGTGTCAACATTACAGATGCCATTATTGAAGAAGTTATTGATGACATAAGAGAATCAGAAAAAGCAGAAGGTTGTAACCAGATTTTCTACCCTGGTGAAATGGAGATTAACACCAGAAGAGACAACCTTGAAAACGGTATTCCGGTTCTTGAAGACATTTGGAACACCATCACAGCACTGTAGGTATTTATTTCTAGCTTTTTAATTAAGCTTAGGAACTAATATAGGTTAAAGTATCAAAATTGACACGATAACCATATAACAAAAATAGGAGGAAAGAAAATGAAAAAATTATTATCCATGTTATTAGTCGCAGCAATGATCATGAGTTTGGCGGGATGTGCTAAAGAAGAGGCACCAAGCAATGAAACAGGAGAAACAACAGGGGAAGCAACAGAGACAGAAACAGAAACAGCACCGGCAGAAGTGATTACACTTCGTGTAGCGCACAACCAAACGTCACTTGATAACCCATACCAGTTCGGATTAAACACATTTGCAGAAGAGATTGCAAGATTATCCGGTGGTACTATTGTGGCAGAAGTATTTCCAGGAACCCTTGGAACCAATGAAAATGAATTGGCAATGAAATTAACAACCGATTCAGTGGACATGGTTGTAGCATCACCGGGCTTTATGGCAGGTACAGGCGTACAAGAGTTTGACCTTCTATCCTTGCTCTACTTATTTGACAGCTTTGATCATTGGGAAACAACCATTGATGGCGAATTTGGTGACACCATGAAAGACTTAATCGTAGAAAAAACCAACAATGACTTTAAAGTTGTCGGTTATTACTCATCAGGTGTTCGTAACTATTATGGTAAAAAGCCAATTACAGTGCCATCAGATTCAGCAGGACTTAACATTAGATTACAAGGTTCACCGGTACAACAAGAGTTTTGGAAAAGTGCCGGTGCTAACCCAATTAGTGTAGGCTGGGCAGAACTTTATCAAGCCCTTAATACCGGAACAGCAGATGCAGCAGAAAATGATCACACCAACATGATGTTACAAGGTCACCACACTACAGGCAATGGTAAGTATACATCTTTAACGTATCATGACTATACAACAAGATTATTGCTTATGAACGGACATGCATTTGACAAATTCACAGAAGAACAACAAGGATGGATTCTTGAAGCGGCTAAAGCATCCGTTGCAGAAGAGAGAGCTGTCACATATAAAATGATGGATGAGTCTAGAGATAAGATACTTGCAGATGGCGGAGAAATCAACGAAGTTGACTTAGAAGCGTTTAAAACGTTGGCACTGCCTATCCAAGACAAATATGCAGAAGAAAACAACCTACAAGATCTATTAGAATTAACCAGAAAATAATTTGAACATATCAACTTAAGGCTATGTCTAAGTAGCCTTAAGTTTTTTGAAAGGGAAAAATGATGATTGATAAAATTGCAAAAACAGTGCAGAGCATCGAGATTTTTTTTGGAACACTTTTTATCAGTATATTTTTTATAACAATTATCATTCAGGTTTTTGGTAGGTATCTTGGAATTACCGTAAGTTGGACCGGTGAAGTGGCCATGTATTCCTTCACATGGGCGGTTTTTTTAGGTGCAGGCGCAATGACTTACGAAGATAAACACTTTGCATTTACTTCTCTAAGGGACAGAGTAACAGGCAAAAAGAGAGAAGTACTGAACATCTTCTTATATCTGATTGTAATGAGCTTCACATTGGCGATACTCTACTATGGTGTAATCATAACCATGAAGTTCTGGAATTATAGATGGATTGATATACCAAGCATGCGGATGGGCTACACATGGTTATGTGTACCAATACTTGGCGCAACAACAACCTTGTACTGTATCAACCACATTGTAGCTTATGCAAAAAAATTAAGGACGGAGGCGTAGAAAATGACACAAGTCTTATTGGTTGCAATTTTTGTAGTCTTTATTGCCATTGGTGTACCGATATCCTATGTAATTGGAATTGTAGCCTTTGCAGGTGTATTGTTAATACCGAATCTTGGCGGTATTGTTGTCTTTATGAAAATGTTCACAGGGCTAAGCTCCTTCGTACTACTTGCAATACCTCTATTTATCCTGGCAGCAAATCTCATGAACCATGGTTCCATATCAAAGCGCTTGATAGATTTTTCAAATGCGCTCGTAGGCCATAGGCAGGGTGGTTTGGCCCATGCCAACATTATGGTATCTATGATCTTTGCCGGTGTGTCCGGATCCTCTCAAGCGGATACAGCCGGCGTAGGTAAAGTCTTGATTCCTAAGATGGAAGAAAGCGGTTATGACAAAGGCACAGCAGTAGGCGTTACAGCAGCTTCTTCAACCCTTGGCAGTATCATACCACCAAGTATTACCATGGTCGTATTTGCAGGTATAGCCAATGTTTCCACAGGTAAACTCTTCTTAGTTGGCCTTGTACCTGGTCTTGTACTGGGTCTTTCCATGATGTTTATGGTTTATCTTATCAGCAAAAAAAGAAAATTTCCAAGGTATGAGAAAGTTTCGCTCAAAGATACCCTCAAATTATTTATAAGTAGTTTTCCAGCATTGCTAACACCGGTCATTATAATCGGTGGTATTGTAACCGGTGCTTATACGGCTACAGAAGCTGCAGCATTTGCCTGTGTCTATGCCTTATTTATTGGTATGTTTGTTTATAAAACCATCAAAGTAAGAGACCTACCGGATATTATAAAACAGACCTTAAAGCTAAGTTCACTCTCCTTATTTGCCCTTAGTACCGCCAATGCTCTTGGTGAGTTATTAGGCTACTACAATGTATCCACCAAGGCAGCTGAATTTTTTGCACAGGTACCAGGTGGCGCCCCGGTGTTTATGTTGGTGGTGGTTGCATTTTTCTTATTCATAGGAACATTTATGGATGCAGTGCCCGCTATGATATTATTTGTACCGGTCATACTTCCCGGAGCATTGGCTCTTGGCGTTGACCCAACCCATCTTGGTTTGATTGTTGTTATGACACTGGCCCTTGGACTGGTAACACCGCCTTATGGTTTGTGTTTATTGATTGCAGGCTCTATCTCAAATCTGGACTTGGAATCATCATTTAAAGGTGTATTGCCCTATTTTTTAATCGCATTGGTGATGTTAATTATAATGGCATTATTACCGGAGGTGGTCATGGCCATTCCTAGATTGATCAGTCCGACCTATTTTTAACATAAGTAAAGGAGAACTATGAAAGCAATATTAATAAAAGAACCTCATAAAATAGTAGTAACAGATATAGAGATGGAACAATTAAAGAGTGAAAAGGATGTGCTAATTAAAGTTAAAGCAGGTGGCATATGCGGATCTGACATGCATGGTTACCATGGTACATCTCCATTTATTAACTACCCGGTTGTACCGGGGCATGAATTTGCCGGCCTTGTAACAGAGGTAGGCGAAGCTGTCAAAAACATTAAAGTTGGGGATCATGTTAGTGTGGACCCAGTCATCAGTTGTGGTGAATGTTATGCTTGCAAAAATGGTCGCTATAATGTTTGTTCAGATTTAAAGGTTAGAGGCGTTCATGTTGACGGTGGCTTTAAAGAGTATGTTTCTATTCCCGAAAAAGCATGTCATAAGATTAATGAAAATATTCCATGGGAAGTAGCTTGTCTTGTTGAACCATTTACCATTGCATCACAATCCCTGTCTCGTGGTGGCATTAATAAAAACGATATTGTCTATATTGCAGGCGCAGGCGCTATTGGCCTGACCATTTTACTAACGGCTAAAAGTGAGGGAGCAACGGTTATCATTTCTGATATTTCGGATGCTAAATTAGAACGGGCAAAAGCCGTTGGCGCAGACTATACAATCAACAGTTTGAATACGTCTTTAGAAGCTTTTATTGAGGAACATGAAGCTATTGATGGGTTTACATTGGCCCTTGACGCTGTAGGTCACCCTAGTATAATAGAAAGTATACTACCCAGTATGTTACCGACGGGTAGAGTTGTGCTTCTTGGATTTTTGAAAGCGCCATCAAATTTGATTCAGATGGAAGTGACCAAAAAAGAACTGGATATCAAAGGTTCACGTCTAAGTTGTAACAAGTTTTCAATTGTCATAGATTGTATAGAGCAAGGGCTTTTTAACCCCAAGAAAATTATATCTCATACGTTTGAATACACAAAAGTTGAGGAAGCCATTAATCTTTTGATTAATAGACCGGATGAATGTTGTAAAGTCATATTAAACTTTGAAACAGAAGCATAGAAGGAGGAAAACCAATGAAAATGACATGGAGATGGTATGGGGTGGGCAATGATGACATTACCTTAGACCACATAAGACAGATTCCCGGTGTCATGGGCGCTGTTTGGTCCTTACATGACAAAGTGGCAGGAGAAGTCTGGGAAATGGAACGGATTCAGGAAGTTGCAGATGTACTGGCTTCGAAGAATTTTAGCCCTGCAGTCGTTGAGAGTGTGAATGTACATGATGACATTAAGATGGGATTACCATCTAGAGATCATTATATTGACATCTACATTGACACCATTCGTAAGCTGGCAAAAGTGGGTGTTAAAGTTATTTGTTATAACTTCATGCCGGTATTTGACTGGACACGTACAGATCTTTATAGAGAACATCCAGACGGATCCAACGCATTATTCTATGAAAAAGCCCTAGTGGAAGGCGCTACACCAAAGTCCATCGTTGATCGTATTTTAGAAGGCGCTGGAGAAAAAACCATGCCGGGTTGGGAACCTGAACGCCTGTCCCATCTGGAACAACTCTTTGAAGGCTATAAGGATATTACTGAAGACATCCTCTTTGACAATCTTAAGTATTTCTTAGAAAGAATTATACCGGTTTGTGAAGAAGAAGATGTCAAAATGGCCATACATCCGGATGATCCGCCATGGCCAATATTTGGTTTGCCAAGAATCATCAGAAGTAGAGAACACATTAAGAAGTTTTTAAGCTTAGTAGAAAGTCCTTACAACGGACTAACCTTATGCACAGGGTCCCTTGGTCCTAATAAGATGAATGATATTCCAAGTATAATTAGAGAATTTGGTAGCCGTATTCATTTTGCTCATGTTAGAAATGTTAAAGTTTTTGAAAATGGCGACTTTATTGAGACCTCCCACAGAGCTTGTGATGGGGATGTGAACATCATTGAAGTTATGAAGGCTTATCATGACATCGGTTTTGAAGGCTATATGCGTCCGGACCACGGTCGTCATCTGTGGGGTGAGGAAAAACATTGTCGCCCCGGTTATGGATTATATGACAGAGCCATGGGCGTTATGTATTTGTTAGGCATATGGGATACCCTTGAAAGTGGGGTAAAACAATGAAACTGAATATTAGTTCATTAGAGCATACTTCCAAGTGGGCAGCAATGGATGTTAAATTACCAAATTTTGATATTAAAGTGATTAAAGATAATACACAAAAAACACCGGAATGGATCCACTTTGGTGCCGGCAACATTTTTAGAGGTTTTGTGGCCAAATGCCATCAGCAACTTTTGAATGAAGGACTGGCTCAAACAGGTATCATAGCCGTTGAAACGTTTGACTTTGAAGTAATTACAAAAGTTTTTAATCCATCAGAGAATCTGGCTTTGGTCGTACTTATGAACAGTAATGGTAGTTTTGACAAGACTGTCGTAGCCAGCATCGTGGAAAGTATGACCTCTGAAAGTAAAAATATTCAAAGACTGAGTGAAATATTTGAAGCGCCCAGCTTACAGATTGCCAGTTTCACCATTACTGAAAAAGGATACGCCTTGAAGGATTTCTCAGGTACTTACTATCCCTTTGTTCAAGTGGATTTAGATCGCGGACCGGAGCATGCAACCCACGCTATGAGCGTTGTTACAGCACTGTTGTACAAACGTTATCAAAAAGGGGCAATGCCAATGACCTTATTAAGTATGGATAACTGTGCCAATAACGGTGACAAAGTTAAAGATGCGGTCATTACTATTGCAGACGAATGGCAAAAAAAAGGTTTTGTAGAAAAAGGTTTTGTAGAATATGTTATGAATGAAAATAAAGTGTCGTATCCTATATCCATGATTGATAAGATAACGCCTAGGCCTTCAGATAGTATCAAAGAAGCATTGGTAGAGAATGGTTTGGAAGATATGGAAGTGATCGTGACCTCTAAGAATACGTATATGGCACCTTTTGTAAACGCTGAGGTTAGTGAATATCTGGTTATAGAAGATAAATTCACCAACGGTAGACCAAAACTAGAAAAAGCAGGTGTGCTTTTCTGTGACCGTGCAACGGTTAATAAGGTGGAAACCATGAAGGTAACGACGTGTTTGAATCCCTTACATACAGCCCTTGCCGTAACCGGTTGTCTACTGGGTTATGAATTGATTGCAGATGAAGTGAAAAACCCGACCCTTAAAAAGTTAATCGAAACCATAGGTTATGTAGAAGGTTTACCTGTTGTTACAGATCCCATTATATTATCGCCAAAAGCTTTCATTGATGAAGTGGTTCATGCGCGCTTTGCGAATCCTTTTATTCCGGATACGCCACAAAGAATTGCGACAGACACATCACAAAAAGTGGGCATACGTTTTGGTGAGACTATTAAGTCTTATGTAGAAAATCCATCATTAGACCCAACAAGTCTGGTTGGCATCCCATTAGCTATTGCCAGCTGGTGTCGTTATCTTATGGGTATTGATGATCAAGGTAATACTTTTGAACTGAGTTCAGACCCGATGATAAAAACATTAAAAGAGACAATAGATACAGTGAAGATGGGTGATGATTCCGCTGACCTAAGTCCGATTTTGAGCAATAGCAAGATTTTTGGATTAAATCTTTACGAGGTTGGTTTGGGAAATAAGATAGAAACTATGTTTATTCGTATGTTACAAGGGCCAGGTTCTGTGGAGAAGACGCTACAAGCGTATTTCAAGTTATAATACGTCCCCAAAGAGTTACTTGAAAAAGTGCTCTATATCAAATTTTGGGATTACCTTTAAGTTTAATGAGTCAACTAGGTCTCTAAGTGGATAAAAATGCTTAGAGACTTTTTAAATATATAAAATTAGATTTTACGACCTCATTCAAACTCAAAGTATAAAGAATGCGGTTTTTTATAGTGGATCCCATTGTTGTCAATTTTCAGAGATTTAAAAATTGGTTTTCATACTGTATAGAAGAGGGCATTATTCATGTCTCGTTGATATAAGATTGGACCTGTGATAGAATGAAGTTAGAAGTAATATCAGGTTAGTTGACTGAATCGAGGTAATCTTATGGTAGGTACATTAACACCAAATACTATTCAATTGTCTCAAATTCAAATTCTTTTTTTGGCTTTGTTAACGATGTCAATTATTATTTTCCTCAGTTTTTTACTGTATATAAGTATTTCAAAACGAAAAGCTAGCAAGAAACTTCAAGAAGTTAATAAGGAATTAATAGAAAAAACCATGGAGCTAGAAGCTTATTCTGAGGAACTTTATGCAAGTCAAGAGGAACTCAACTTTAATTATTGTGAGCTTCAGACAAATAAAGAAAAGCTACAAACGTTTGCTGATTATGATCAAAATACTTCTGTTATGCATCATCATAAGTTCATTGAAAGCCTACATTTTCTTATTGAAGGCTCAAAAGAAATTTATATTATATATATTACTGTAACAAACTTAGAAAGCATTTCTTTCTCAATGGGTAATAGTGTTTATATTTCAATACAACAAAGTATTGCAAACAAATTGAAGGTTCTTATGGAATCGAAAAAATATATTATTGGTAAGACAAAAGGGCAAGATTTTATGATAGCTATTAAAGAACCCTATAACTATGCAGAGTCAGTGATAGCTGAACTAACTATTTTTTTTGATGCTCCTTTATACAGTGATTATTTCACCGTACATTTAATGACGAAAATGGGTATTGCTTGTTACCCTTTGGATACTAACGAAATCGAAAAATTACCAAAGCTTAGTACATTGGCAGTTATGGATATCATTAATAATCAGACTAAAAATGTATCCTATTATACAAAGGCAATACAAGAGACTATTCAAAGCGAAAACACCTTAAGATGTGAAATTGAAACAGCTCTCGTAAAGAACGCATTTATCCTTTATTACCAACCCAAATTTGATGTAACAGGGAGCGTTATACGAGGTGTTGAAGCTCTTATTCGTTGGAAGTTAGAGGATGGATCACTGAGATATCCCGGAACATTTATAGATCTTGCAGAATCAACTGGGCAAGTGGTAGATATTGGTTTTTGGGTAATTGAGGAGAGCTGTCGTGTAATCAAAGAAAACATAGAGGATTTCCAGGATGTTCAAGTTGCAATAAATCTTTCTGCCCATCATTTTAAAAATGACAAAATCATTGAAGTTCTAAAAAATGCGGTTGAAAAATATCAGATACCTTATCGAGCCTTAGAACTCGAAATAACGGAAACATCACTTATTTGTGATAATGCAAAAGCCTCTGAGCTTTTGGAAAAATTGGTTACATTAGGTTTTCATATTGCCCTTGATGATTTTGGTACAGGTTATTCCTCGATTAACTATATTAAAGATTTGCCTATTCATAAAATTAAAGTGGACCGTTCTTTTTTAGCTAAGATTACGAATGAAAAATATCATGCAATGCTTAAGACGATTGTCCAATTAGCAAAGGATTTTGGATTTGATGTTACTATGGAAGGTGTTGAAACCGAAGAACAATTAGAACTTATAAAACCTTTAAATCCTTATGAAATTCAAGGGTATTTATTTGCAAAACCCATGCCCCTCAATCAAGTACTTGAAAGAATTCGACAAAAAAGAGAACATAAAGTTGAAGTTTGATTTATCATTTTTAGGTCTAGTATTTTTGAAAAGGTCCCAAGATAGTTAAAGAATCATGAAATGTGTTAACGACATAAACATGATTTAGGATGATAATAGAATAAATATAAAACCAGCAAAAAAAATTGACATAAAAATGTTAAAATGCTATAATTACCTCATTGAAAACAATTAAATAGTTCCTTCAGGGCAGGGTGTAATTCCCGACCGGCGGTAAAGTCCGCGAGCCGATTTTGGCTGACTTGGTGTAATTCCAAGACCGACAGTAAAGTCAAGATTATGCTTTAATGAAACTGTGACAAGCTCTGGAGATTATTCTTTTAGAGCTTTTTATATGTGTCTGAATATTCCATCTAGAATTAAAAAGTCTTAAATTTGTAAAGAAATGGGAGCACATTATGGATTATAAATATATGAAGATAGCCATAGAGCTGGCCAAACTGGGTGTTGGCAGGACCAACCCGAATCCTATGGTCGGTGCTGTAATTGTTAAAGAGGGGGAAATCATTTCCCAAGGTTACCATGAATACTATGGTGGTCCTCATGCTGAGGTAAATGCTTTTAGGAATGCGACAACTTCTGCCCAAGGTGCAACCATGTATGTAACACTAGAGCCTTGTTCTCATTATGGAAAAACGCCACCCTGTGCCAACTTAATTGTTGAAAAAGGTATAAGTAAAGTGGTTGTCGGTATGATGGATCCTAATCCGGAAGTCTCAGGTCGAGGTATAGCGCTTCTTGAAAAAAACAACATAGAAGTGGTTGTCTTAGACATGGGGGAGGAACTGCTTAAGCTTAATGAGATATTTCTAAAGTATATAAAAACCAAAAAGCCTTTTTGTATTCTAAAGACAGCCATGACCTTAGATGGGAAAATAGCAACAAAAACAGGTGATTCCAAATGGATTACAAATGAAACATCTAGAAAACAAGTGCATCAACTACGTCATCAAGTCATGGGCATTATGGTAGGTGTCGGTACGGTTATAGCGGATGATCCTAGCTTAACGACTCGGCTAGAAGACAACCAAGATGGTTTAGACCCGGTCAGAATTATATTAGATACGAGAGGTCGTATACCTCTTGATACCAAGGTCTTAATGCAAAAATCCGAGGCAATCACCATTGTAGCGACAACCCATTTGATGCCGGAAGCCACCAAAAAAGCTATAGAAGCCACAGGTAACCAAGTTATGGTCTTACCGCTTAAGGACAATCAAGTAGATATGACGGCACTGATAGAAGTTTTAGGTGAACAAGGTTTGGATAGTATTCTTATTGAAGGTGGCGCCACTTTGAACTACTCAGCTCTTGAAGCCGGTATTGTTGACAAAGTTATAGCCTATGTGGCGCCTAAGATCTTCGGTGGCGATTTGGCCAAGACGCCGGTAGGTGGCGAGGGCATATCTCATGTAAAAGATGCGATTTTATTAGAGGGTCTTACCACAACCAACTGTGATGGTGACATTGTCATAGAAGGCTATATCAAGAAGGAGGCGTCATAGATGTTTACAGGGTTAATCGAAGAAATCGGTTATATTCAGAAAATTAATAAAACAACGAGGTCGGCCAAACTAACCATTCGGGCATCAAAAGTTATAGAAGGCTCTAGAGTGGGAGACAGCATATGTACCAATGGTGTCTGTTTGACGGTGGTTCACATGGACGCTGTAAGCTTTACAGTGGATGTTATGCCGGAGACAATGAGAAGCAGCAACTTGGGAGAGCTTACCACCAACAGTCCTGTGAATTTGGAGCGAGCATTACAACTTAAGGATCGATTGGGCGGTCATATGGTCTCAGGTCATATTGATGGCGTTGGTAAGATTCATGAAATGATTAAAGAAGCCAATGCAACCTGGGTAAGTGTTAAAGCAAGTCCTAAGCAATTAAAATATATTATTCACAAAGGGTCTATTGCCATTGACGGTATAAGTCTGACAGTGGCCTATGTAGACGAAGAGATGTTCAAAGTATCTCTGATTCCACTAACCAAAGAAGAAACGACTTTACTTGGTAAAAAGATTGGCGATAGTGTGAATTTGGAATGTGATATGGTAGGAAAATACATTGAGAAATTAATGCTGTATAAGAACATAACAGAAACTAAAAAACCTATGGATATGGATTTCCTTAGAGAAAACGGATTTATGTAAAGGCGGTAATGGTATGGAAAAGTTTAATACGATTGAAGAAGCAATTGAAGATATAAAAGCTGGACGTATGGTCATTGTCGTTGACGATGAAGATCGGGAAAATGAAGGCGACCTACTTATGGCAGCAGAAAAAGTAACCACAGAAGCCATTAATTTTATGGCTATGTATGGAAGAGGCTTAATTTGCGCACCTATGACAGATGAAAGACTAAAAAGTCTTGAGATTCATGCTATGGTTAACAACAACACAGATCCTAAGGAGACGGCTTTTACCGTTAGTGTTGACGTTATTACATGTACCACAGGCATTTCGGCTGCAGAAAGAGCTTTGACGATTAAGAAGCTCATAGATCCTGAAGCTACATCCAGAGACTTTAGTCGTCCCGGACACATATTTCCTTTGGTCGGAAAAGAAGGTGGCGTGTTAAAACGTGTAGGACATACAGAAGCCGCCATTGATCTTCCAAAGCTTGCAGGGCTGTATCCGGCAGGTGTCATCTGTGAGATCATGAATGATGACGGTTCCATGGCCAGAGTACCGGAGCTTATGAAGTATTCAAAAAAACATAGTCTCAAGATCATAACAATAGCGGATTTAGTAGCGTATCGTAAAGCCAATGAGACCTATGTTGAGTGTGTGACTGAAGCAGAATTGCCAACTAAATACGGTAATTTTAGAATGTATGGTTATGTCAACAAGCTTAATGGAGAACATCATGTGGCGTTGGTAAAAGGTGTTATATCACCTGAGGAGCCCACTTTGATTCGTGTACATTCCGAATGTTTAACAGGTGATGCTTTTGGTTCACTAAGATGTGATTGTGGCGAACAGTATGCAAGAGCGATGCAAAAAATTGAAAAGAATGGAAGCGGTATCCTGCTTTATATGCGACAAGAAGGACGTGGTATAGGTTTGATTAATAAAATCAAAGCCTATGAACTTCAAGATCGGGGTATGGATACAGTTCAGGCGAACATAGCCCTTGGCTTTCCTGATGACTTACGAGATTATGGTATTGGTGCTCAGATTTTAGCGGATTTGGGTGTTAAAAAAATAAGACTCATGACAAACAATCCTAAGAAGATGTCCGGTATTTCAGGGTATGGTCTGGAGATTGTGGAACGTGTGCCTATACAAATGAATCATAATGAAAGAAATGTCAAATATCTAAAAACTAAGAAACTAAAAATGGGACATATGTTAGATTTTAAGGAGGAAAAGTAAATGAATGTATATGAAGGACAATTGGTAGCACAAGATCTGAAATTTGCAATTGTAGTAGGTAGATTCAATGAATTTATCGGTGGAAAATTATTGTCAGGTGCTATAGACACTTTGGTTAGACATGGCGTTAATGATGAAGATATTGATGTTATTTGGGTACCGGGCGCTTTTGAGATTCCTTTGGCAGCGAAAAAGTTGGTAAAAAATGAAAAATATGATGGTGTTATCTGTCTTGGTGCGGTTATAAAAGGTTCTACACCACATTTTGATTATGTATCCAGTGAAGTATCAAAAGGCATTGCCCATGTTTCTCTAGATTCTGAAGTTCCGGTTATATTTGGTGTTTTAACAACAGATACAATCGAACAAGCAATAGAAAGAGCCGGAACCAAGGCCGGTAATAAAGGTTCAGATGCGGCTATGACAGCGATTGAAATGGCAAATTTGTTAAAAACCATATAGGAGCGCTCATGTTAGAAAATATTAAAACCATTGTATTGGATTATGATGGTACCCTACATGACAGCATAAAAATATACGGGCCGGCCTTTAGAAAAGCTTATAAATTCTTGGTAGAACAACATCAAGTTCCACCAAGAACTTGGGAAGATGAAGAAATTGTTAAGTGGCTCGGATTAAGCAGTAAAGAAATGTGGGAAGCCTTCATGCCGGACATGGCTATTGAACTTAGGGAGCAAGCAGGGAAAATTATCAGTGAAGAGATGAAAAATTTGCTTCAGAGTAAGAAAGCAGTTCTTTACGAAGGCGCTTTAGAGACTTTGGAGTACTTAAAAAACAGAGGTTATAAGCTGGTTTTTTTAAGTAATTGCGGCAGAACATATATGGAATATTCCAGAGATTTATTTGGTTTGGATCACTATTTTGATGAAATGCTATGTGCACAAGACTATGATTTCATTCCTAAGTATGAAATTCTCTTAAAAGTTATGGGGCAGTGGCAAGAAGAAATCGTGGTTGTGGGTGATCGTTATAAAGATATGGAAGCGGGTAAGCAAAACAACCTTCAGACCATTGCTTGCCTATATGGTTATGCTCAAGGTGATGAGCTAAAGGACGCGGATTATAAGATTAATCATATCAAAGAACTATGCAAATTATTATAAGTTATAAACTTAACTTTCAAACAAAACAAAGAGGCTAGACCACAACGCGTAAGCGAGCTGTGGCTTAGCCTCTTCATTTGTTTTGTCATATAGATAAATGACAAAACAATATAAAAATAAATAGTTTATTGCAGTTGAGGCGTGTATAATACAGGTATAATGTAGGTGAACTTTAGGTCTGAATTCAAAATGAGAGGTGCTAAAATGTTAACATCACGCATGAAGGAAGTCATATCTATTATATTTGATTCAGGTAGTTATATTAC
>PGZS01000284.1 GCA_002841435.1 Firmicutes bacterium HGW-Firmicutes-3
GACGTTGCGGAAGCCTTACCTTATGCCCTTATGGCTCAAAATGTTGAAACAACAAGAGTAATGCCAAAATTCAAAGGAATCAGTGAAAACTTTCCTATAGAAAAATCTTTCAGCTTCATCGTTGAAGCTGGCGGTAAAGCCAATGTTGCAGATGTTTATTATTTAATAGAGGATGGTCTAACCACTTACTTTATTGGCAATGATAACTACTTTAACCGTGATACTTTTTACGGTTATGAAGATGATGGCGAACGTTTTGGCTTTTTCTGTAAAGCCACTCTGGAAATGCTGATGTTTCTGGATTTAAAACCGGATATTATTCATTTAAATGACTGGCAAACGGCTTTAATCGGTTTACTTCTAAAAGAAGAATATTCAAGACTTGATTTTTATAACAAAATTAAGATTATATTCACCATACATAATCTACAATATCAAGGTGTTTTTGAAAGAGATACGCTTGATGCACTTAACTTATCACCCAGATACTTCAAGGTTGAGGCCATAGAGTATTATGGCAAAATTTGTTTTATGAAGGCAGGAATTGTCTATGGTGATTTAGTAACAACAGTTAGTGAAACCTATGCTAATGAAATTCAGACACCTTGGTTTGGCTATGGACTAGATGGTATTCTTAGAAAGTATAGCTACAAAATCAGAGGTATTGTAAACGGAATCTATTATGACAAGTACAACCCAGAAACAGATCCTGCATTGCTGTTAAATTTTGGTGCATCGAATTTTAGAACAAAACGATTGGAACATAAAAAGTTAGTACAGAAAAAAGTGGACTTACCTCAAAAAGATGTACCTTTGTTTGGCGTAGTAACAAGGCTTGCAGAGCAAAAAGGTATTGATTTGATTATTTATGCCATGGAGCAGCTTTTACAGGAAGATGTACAATTTATGATATTAGGCTCTGGTGATCATTATTATGAAAAACGTTTAAAGGAATTAATGGAAGAATACCCGGATAAAGTAAATGTTACAATTCAATTTGATCAAAACCATGCAAGACAGATTTATGGTGCTTGTGATTTCTTTTTGATGCCTTCACTTTTTGAACCATGCGGCTTATCACAACTTTATAGTTTAAGATACGGTGCTGTTCCGATTGTTCGTAAGACAGGTGGTTTAGTAGATACGATTGTAGATTATACAGAAAAACCAGAAGAGGGAACAGGTTTTATCTTCAAAAATTACAATGGACAAGATTTTGAACTCAGTATCAGAAGAGCTATCAGTTATTTTTATAATAAGGACACATGGGAACTGCTGGTTGAACGTGGCATGAATAAGCGTTTTTCTTGGGAAAATTCTGCCAGTCATTACATTGAATCTTATAATGATTTGATGCAATAATCCATAGGAGATTATGATGACGATAGATAAAAAAAAATCCAGGCCTGTTATATTTCTTTTGGCACTGTTAATCTTTGTTTTGATTTATGGCCTGTTTATACGTCCAAACTATCATTTAATTAACAGAGGCACAATATATCTGGAAGCGATTGGTTCAGGAAAACTGGATGCACTTAAAGGAACACAAATAACAACCATGTCAGATGGTTATTATATTGCTACAAGAGAAGGCTTAACCAAATACACCTTTGATCAAAAGAGTGTTTGGAATAAGTCTTATCATCTGAAT
>PGZS01000285.1 GCA_002841435.1 Firmicutes bacterium HGW-Firmicutes-3
TTTTTAAGCCTCCTATCTCGACACAATGATCTCATCAATCAATCCGTAGGCCTTCGCTTCGTCAGGATCCATAAAATTATCGCGATCAGTATCTTTAGCTATTGTTTCCAGGGGTTGACCTGTTCGTTCGCTAAGTATTAAATTCAATTTTTCTCGTGTTTTTATCAGACGTCTGGCATAAATTTCTACATCAGTACTTTGGCCCTGGGCGCCTCCCAACGGTTGATGAATCATAATTTCACTGTTGGGAAGGGAAAAGCGTTTTCCCTTTTCTCCGGCTGCCAATAAAAACGCCCCCATGGATGCCGCCATGCCCACACAAATGGTAGACACATCACAGCGGATGTAGTTCATGGTATCGTAGATAGCAAGTCCTGCAGTGACTGATCCGCCGGGACTGTTGATATAGATCTGAATGTCTTTTTCAGCATTATCTGCTTCCAAAAAAATCAATTGTCCGACAATCAGTGAAGAAAGATTTTCATTTATTTCGCCATTTAAAAAGATGATTCGCTCTTTCAATAACCTTGAAAACAGATCGTATGATCGTTCTCCCCGGCCAGTCTGTTCAACGACCATCGGGACCAGGTTATTGGAAATTAACGATTGTGATGTTTTACTTGTTAGCATGAATACATTTTCCTGCTTTCTTAATTTATTACTCAGAAATTTTAGTAGTGGCCGCATCTACCAGCATTTCCACTGTCTTTCTTCGGATAATATTTGCTTTGATATAGTCTAACATTCTTTCCTGAAGGCCTTTTTTATATTCTTCAAAATCATGACCATAAGCATCAGCAAATACTTTGATTTCTTCATCGACTTCTTCTTCAGTTGCTTCTAAGGCTTCCATTTCACCGATCTTTGAAAGAACTAATTCGGTTTTAATATTTCTTTCTGCATCTTCTTTCAGATTGTCTCTGAACTCATCACGGTTGACGTTAGTAAATTTAAAGTAGTCATCTAATGAGATTCCTTGTTGTTTCATCTGTGATTCAAAGTTTTGTAAATTATTATCGACTTCTTCCTCAATCATTAAATAAGGCACATCAATTTCGGTGTTTTCCACGGCAAAATTAACAGCAGCAATTTCTGCCGCTTTTCTCAGTTCAGCTGTTTTAGCAGCTTTTAATCGTGCTTCAATATCTGTTTTAAGTTCTTCCAATGTGTCAAATTCGCTGGTGTCTTTGGCAAAATCGTCATCTAATTCTGGTAATTCTTTTTCTTTGATACCCTTAACTGCTACTTTAAATACCACCGCTTGACCTTTAAGGTTTTCGGCATGATATTCGTCTGGGAAGGTTACATTAACGGTGGTTTCTTCACCGATTTTTGCGCCGATTAATTGCTCTTCAAAGCCCGGAATAAAGGTTCCGCTGCCGATAACCAGATCATGATCTGCATCTTTTCCACCAATAAAAGGTTCATCATTTAAAAACCCTTCATAATCAATGGTAACTGTAGCGCCATCTTTAACTTCGCCGGCTTCCAAAGTAACCAATCGGGCGTTTTGATCCTGCATTTTAGCCAGTTCTTCAGCAATTTCTGCAGTTGTAATCACAGCTTCTAAAGAATCAACTTCAGCCCCTTTGTATTCGCCCAGTTTAATTTCAGGTTTTACCCCAACTTTGACGATAAAGGTTGCCCCCTC
>PGZS01000063.1 GCA_002841435.1 Firmicutes bacterium HGW-Firmicutes-3
AGATGGTTCTTTTTTGCCATCTTTTTCTTTGCAAAAAAATAGTATGACACACAGCGCCATACTATTTTCGATAAGGGCTATTTTCCGACGGCCCCTTTTGCTTTGCTTTACCTAAATATTTGCTATTTTACGCTTCGTCGATTGACGTTGTACGTACTTCAGGTTCATCCACATCTACGGGAGAATCGCCTTGTTTGGTTCCAAGGTAGCTTGGTAAGTCCATACCGGCCATATCAAACATTTCCTGCATTGGAGGGATGGATTTCATCAGACCGGAGAGAAAACCGGCAGTTGATGATTTTTCACCATTACCTGCGTTAGCACCACTGTCCCAAACAGTAACTTTATCAATTTTGATATTCTTAATAGCTTCCACTTGTGTTTTAACAAGATCTTCAATTTTATCAGCAAGGATAAGCTTGATGGCTGAATTTGGATCGCCGGCTGCTTTGACAAGCTTCTCATATCCATTGGCTTGCTTAGTAAGAATCTCTTGTATACCACGGGCTTGTGCGTCCATTTTGAAGAAGGTTGCATCTGCCTCACCTTTTGCATGACGACGGGTTTGTTCTGCCATAGCTTCGGCAGCAATCTCCACACGCGCTTTGTCAATTTCAGCTTCAACAAGAACATCGGCTTCTTTGGTCGCTTTTTCTCTGGCAGCTCTGGCTTTCTCGGCAGCTTCTTCCGCTGAGTAAGCTTCTTCAAGCGCTTTAGCATTTTGAACTTTTTCAGAAGCGGTGGCACGTCTTAAAGCCTCAGCCTCACGTTCTCTTCTTAGGGCGTCAGAGTTGGCTACTGTAACCTTAGCTTCATTTTCACCTTGAATGGCCAATGAATTGGCTGTGGCAACCTGAACACGTTCATCCTGTTGTGCTTGTGCCTGTCCGATAGATCCGTCTCTGTTTTTTTCTGCAACGGACTTTTTGGCATCATTGATGGCTTTTGCAGCAGCTTCTTTACCAAGTGCTTCAATATAGCCAGACTCATCTTTTATATCTGTAACGTTAACGTTAATCAGCCTTAGACCGATTTTCTTAAGCTCAGATTCCACATTGTGAGAAACAGCGGTTAAGAATTTATCTCTGTCCGTATTGATTTCTTCAATATCCATAGTAGCAACGACCAAACGCAATTGACCAAAGATGATGTCTTTAGCTAATTCTTCGATCTCTGCCTGTTTAAGTCCTAGAAGTCTCTCGGCAGCATTTTGCATTATACCGGATTCTGTTGAAACACCGACAGTAAATCTTGAAGGTACATCAATTCTTATGTTCTGTTTACTAAGTGCATTTTTAAGATCGACACTGATGGAGATGGGTGTCAGACTCAAAAATTCATAGCTTTGAATGATGGGCCAGATAAAAGCGGCTCCACCATGAATACATTTGGCACTTTTGTTAGCGCCTGAAGCACCTTTACCAACCTTACCATAAACAACAAGGATTCTGTCAGACGGGCACTTTTTGTACCTCGATAGTAATGCCATTAAGGTCATGAAGACCAGTACGACAAAAATCACTAAACCAATTAATATTTCCATATGCTCTCTCCTTTAAGATGTTTTGACACAATATTGTGCCTTTATTTATTTTAAACGCTCAACCACCATGGTTGTCGCATTTAACATATCCACAATAAGAATGGTTTCTCCGGTTCCTATAACATCATTTTCTTCTGTGATTGCATCGACTTCTACCAAACGCTCTTGAAGCATAAGTTGAATCTTGCCTTGTCCTTTTTTATCGCCTGGTATAGGTATATAAACCTGAGCTTCTTTACCGATTGCCAGTCTGTAATTCAAATTACCACTGGATTGAAGCTTTGCTATGCCATAAAATAAAAGTGCAATAACAAACATGCTGAACAATCCGGCTGCGAGAGCTAATAGTAATGTGATGGCAAAATGCACAGAAGTACTTGCAAAAGCAGCCCCAATCCAGCCAAACATAGTTGCAAAGGCAATCAAACCTCTAAAAGTCACAAAACGAAAATCAGATATCCCGCCAAACGTTTCAAAATCACCATCCAGACCTGAATCTAAATCCATGTCAAACTCGGAAATCGGATCACCACCAAAATCCATATCACCATCCAAATCCATATCTGTATCTAGACCGAATCCAATCAGCGTTAGAATGGATTGTATAATAAGTATAACGGTAGAAGGTATTGCGATAAAATAGAAAAATCTTTGTAATGAACTAAGCTGTTCCCACCAAACTGACATAAGACATCCCCCTTTCAGAAATTAAGTAAATACTATTTACTATTATTGTATACTTTTGCTAATATATTGTCAAGCAAAGGTTTTTATTGCCAAATACTGGGTATGATGGTACACTGATAGTAAATTAGATTTACATATTGGGTTAAGGCGTCAGAACTATATTGTTTTGACCTTTTAACCATATATACTATTTTAAGGGAGGTGACAAAATGAAGGACATGACACTAGGACAAAAAATCCGTGAAATCAGACTACATTTACAAATGACGCAGAAGGAACTTGCCGGTGATTTTATTACTCGAAATATGCTAAGTCAGATTGAGAATGATCAAGCTACACCCTCCATGAAAACAATGGAGTATTTGGCTAAACAACTGGGCAAATCAGTGGGTTATTTTATGGATGAGAACCATAAGGACTTAAGTTTGTCTAATATTATTGTAGAGTTAATGGCTTTAAATGAAGTCAAGGACTATGTTGCGAGTGTGAAGCTTATTGAAGAACAGATTGTCCATAACCCTATAGTAATGCGTAGTAAGATGATGATGGATTTATACATGAACAGTTATATGTATTTAGGGAATCAATATATGAGTGAAGGCGCTTATGAAAAAGCAAAAACAGCTTATGAAAAGATCTTGAGATATGAGAATGAGTTACTTATGGTATCGGATATATACCTATATAAAGTATATGCTCAATTGGCCGAAGTCTGTGGTTACCTATTGGATATTGATTTTGCCAAAACCTATCATAAAAAAAGCAAAGATCTGGTTAACAAAATTCTTGCAAGTAGAGAAGTACAGACCATGTATCTAAAGCTTATAGAAGCGGATTATGACGGCATTATTGAAGATAGCAACAAGGTGGATATTATTGACTATGACAACTATAGTTTGGCCAGATACAATCGGGTGTTAGGCTCGGCTTTTTTGAATAAAGGTCAATATGAGAAAGCCATCTTATATCTTGAAAAGGCGATTGAAATCTATAGTGATGAGACTTGCTATACGATTGTCTCGATGATCTATGAAGAATTAAGTAAGTGCTATGTTGAGCTTGGGGACTATAAGAAGGCTTATGATTTCCTCCAAAAAGCCCAATCTAAAAAGATTACCCATTGACTCTAAGGCTTTGAAACCTTGCTTTTTAGAGCTGTTACGTATATAATGGGGATAGAAAAATGACATGTTTTAATCAAATGTCATTTAATAAACGTTGGAGGAACCTTGATGAGCCAGAAAACTTACTATATCACAACGGCCATAGCATATACGTCTAAAACGCCTCATATAGGCAATACTTATGAGGCGGTTCTTACAGATGCCATTGCCAGATTTAAAAGGCTAGAAGGCTATGATGTCTTCTTCATGACCGGCACCGATGAGCATGGTCAGAAGATACAACTGCAAGCACAAGAAGAAGGTATAACACCACAGGCCCATGTTGATAAAATTGCAGGAGAAGTAAGACATATATGGGATTTTATGAACACCAGTTATGATAAGTTCATACGAACAACAGATGAAGAACATGAAAAAACCGTTCAGAAGATCTTTAAGAGATTATACGATCAAGGTGATATCTATAAAGGCAGTTATGAAGGTTGGTATTGCACACCTTGTGAATCCTTTTTTACAGAGTCACAGCTTGGTGAAAATGCATGTCCGGATTGTGGTAGACCGGTACAAAAAACGAGTGAGGAAGCTTATTTTCTTAAGCTTAGTAAATATGAAAAACGATTGATGGATCATATTGAGAGCCATCCTGAATTCATACAGCCTGAATCCCGTAAAAATGAAATGGTCAATAATTTCTTGAAAAACGGTCTTCAGGATCTTTGTGTTTCTAGAACATCTTTTGATTGGGGTATTCCCGTTACCTTCGATGAAGGCCATGTCATTTACGTTTGGATAGATGCACTTAGCAATTACATCACAGGACTGAACTACAATCCTGAAGGTGAAAGTGGGCCATTGTTTAATAAATATTGGCCGGCAGATGTTCATATCATCGGAAAAGATATACTTAGATTCCATACAATTTATTGGCCCATTATGTTGATGGCCCTTAATGTACCCTTACCCAAGCAAGTTTTTGGACATCCCTGGTTGATGGTAGGACAAGATAAAATGTCCAAATCCTTGGGCAATGTTGTCTATGCCGAAGAACTTGTAAAACATTTTGGTGTGGATGCGGTGCGTTATTTTGTATTACATGAAATGCCTTTTGCTCAAGATGGTACTCTGACCTATGAACTTCTGATAGCTAGAACGAACTCGGATCTTGCCAATATTTTAGGTAATTTGGTCAATAGAACGGTTGCTATGGTAACGAAATACTTTGATGGCGTTATTCAGCCGCCTGCAAAAGCAGAAACCATTGATTATGAACTCACAGACTTGGCTTTGAAAACGCCCGGGAGAGTGGCGGAGAAAATGGATCAACTTAAAGTCGCTGAAGCCATGGATGCCATCTGGACATTGCTTAGAAGAAGCAATAAATACATCGATGAAACCTGTCCTTGGATTCTTGCTAAAGATGAAGCTCAAAAAGAGCGTCTTGGCACTGTTCTCTATAATTTGCTGGAAAGTATTCGAATATCAGCTGTGTTACTATCGGCTTTTATGCCTGAAACAGCTTCGAAAATACTTGATCAAATCAATGCATCTAAAAAAGATTGGGAATCCATTCAGACTTTTGTAGGAACGGTGGTTGGTGATCATGTAGGTGTAGCAGAAGTTTTATTTGCAAGAATTGATGAAAAACAGAAACTCATTGAAATCAATCCTGCAATGGCAGATGAGCTAGAAGATAAGCCTAAAAAGCAAAAACAACAGAAGAAAAAAGAGAAGCCACCCGTTATCGTGGAAGAAATTGGCATCGAGGACTTTTCAAAAGTCGTCATGAAGATTGGCGAAGTCATTGCATGTGAGAAACATCCGGATGCCAATAAGCTTTTGGTTTCACAGATAAAAATCGGTGAAGAGGTTAGACAGATTGTTTCGGGAATAGCCCATGCATACGAACCTGCGGAAATGGTTGGTAAAAAACTGATTGTCGTAACAAACCTTAAGCCTGTAAGCTTGAGAGGTGTTTTATCCGAAGGTATGATTCTGGCAGCAAGTGATCAAGAAGGACATCTTAAACTTGGCACGGTTGACGGTGATATAGCCTCCGGTAGTGAAGTTAGGTAGAAGAGGAAGTGATTTCATGATATTTGAAAGTCATGCCCATTATGATGACAAAAGCTTTTCTGAAGATAGGGAAGCTGTATTAAAAAAGGTAAAAGAAGCAGGCGTCGGTATCATCATTAATACGGCGGCAAGTATGAAAAGTTCAAGACAATCCCTTGAACTTGCCAAGTCACATCCAAATATATACACATCAATAGGTGTGCATCCTCATGATGTACAGACAATGAAAGAACATGACCTTGAGCTATTACTGGCTATGTCTGTTTATAAGAAAGTTGTGGCGATTGGCGAAATCGGATTGGATTATCATTATGATACAGTACCTCATGAGGTACAAAAATTGTGGTTTAGACATCAAATCAAGTTAGCAGTAGATCTTGATATGCCTATGATTATCCATAGCCGTGAAGCTTCAAAAGACACTTATGATGTATTGTTTGAAAATGAAGGTCATAAAGTAGGTGGCGTCATCCATTGTTTTAGTGGTAGTGCCCAAACAGCACTGCGTTATGTAAACTTGGGTTATTATATAGGTATCGGCGGCGTGATTACTTTTAAGAATGCAAAGAAATTAGCAGAAGTGGTACGTGCTGTACCGATTGAAAATATATTGGTTGAAACGGACGCGCCCTATCTTGCCCCCATACCTTTTAGGGGAAAAAGAAACGATTCTACTATGTTACCTTACATCATAGAAGAGATTGCAAAAATAAAAGGTCTTACTACAGAAGAAGTCACTCAAGTGACTTGGGACAATGGTGTTAAGCTGTTTAAGCTTCAAGCATATCCTTCACAAACCTAGAAAAGGACAACACAATAGATTGTTAAAAGACCCAAACGTTACAAGCGTTTTATTAAGATTGCTTGTAACGTTTTGTGATGTTCTTAAAAGTATAGACAAAAAATAGGGTTAGTGCTATAGTGTTTTTACACAAGATGAGAATTAGAATGTTTGTTGATAGAAGAAGGTGATAATATGATTCTTTATATAAGAGCATTGGGTTTTACTGAATTTGACACAAAGGATAAGGCGGAGAGTATGGTCGCTGAAACCATTAAAGATCCGACGGAAAAATTTGTTTGGGAGTCTGAATCGGGAATCCTGAATGTGGAATACTATAAAGATTATGGTGATGATTTTGGACTTATGGTAAGAGGGAGTATTGAAGAAAATGAGGCGTTAAATGTGCATGCCCTGCTTCCTTATGCTCAAGGACGATTTTTAACCAATACCCATGAAGTGGATGTCATTAAATTGAATCGACAAGATGTGTACCATGGTTTTTGTGAAGAAATTAAATCAGGGACACCAATATCCTTTTTTGTTCAAAACCTGGTTGAGTATAAAATGGCTGAAAAACATGACCATATCTATGTAAATGGTATCCATCTTACTGTATATTGTGCAGAAGGTACAATTATTCTTCCTATTGAAAAGGACGATACTGATTTACTTCTTGAAAAGGAAGAAGAGATGATTCGCGAAGAACTTTTGGAGCAGGCAAGAAAAGGCGATGAAGAAGCCATGACCATATTGGATGAAGAAGCCACAGAAGCCACTGAGATCTTACAAGAAAGGCTTCAGAATGAAGATATATTGACAGTGCTTGAAGGCTTTTTTGTACCGGTAGGTGATCATGATGACATATATTCATTACTGGGTGATGTAGAAGACATTGGTGTCTTTCATAACAATGTGACAAAGGAGGAAATCTTCAGGTTGAAAATCCGTTGCATGTCCATTTCTTTAGATGTTTTTATCAACAGTAAGGATATGATAGGTTATCCGACGCCAGGCATGCGTTTTAAAGGTTCTGGATGGGTTCATGGTAAGATAGAATTTGATTTTGATAAAAAGTTATAGCTGAATGCACTTGTCATTTACTTATGAATTTAGTATAATCTCATAGTATGTTTTATATTAGGAAAGTACTGACTTGCTTTTAGCAATAAACTTTTGGCAGTGAACAATTTGCAAGTAAAGCGAGGCGTAGCCTCTTTTTTCTAACACAATTGTATAAGCCCTCATAGTTAAATGGATATAATAAGCCCCTCCTAAGGGCTAGTTATAGGTTCGATTCCTATTGGGGGTATCTAAAGGCAACGGCTAAGGTCGTTGTTTTTTGCATTAACAACTGCATGGATACGAAGAAAAAAACGGGTTCGTGTTTCAAGGTTTTTTTGTGTTATACTAGGAAATAAATAAATAGAAAATGAGGTGCAAAATGAATTTTAATGATTATGAATATAAGAGAATAGATCTTGACGATGTCAAAAGAGCGATGGAAAAGCAGTTTGCCATCATGGACGAGGCAATAACTATAGAAGCTTTGGATGAAGCTATTAAAGAAGTTTATAGAATTCGTAATGAAGTGGAGACGATGAGCACTTTAGCCAGCATTCGTTTCTCCATTAACATGAAAGATGATTTCTATAAAGCTGAAAATGAATATCAAAACAACGCAAGTCCAATTATGGAAGGTATCGTTCATAAGTTCTATCAAAAGCTGGTTCATTCACCTATGCAAGGAGAAATCAAAGCCCGTTATGGTGAACATCTGATTAATCTGGCAACTTTAGCGGTTAAGACTTTTTCAGATGATATTATAAAAGACCTACAAGAAGAAAACCGACTAATTACAAGCTATAGTGTACTTGTAGGTAATGCGAAGATTGATTTTAGAGGCAAGGATTACAATTTATCCACCATGACACCGTTTATCAGTGATTATGATAGAGCCACCCGTTTAGAAGCGCAAAAAGCAGTTACACGATTTTTTGAAGATCACGAAGTAGAGTTCGATGACATTTACGATAAACTGGTAAAGCTAAGACACAAAATAGCTGTTAAACTCGGCTATGAGAATTATATCCAGTTTGGTTATGATAAACTTCAGCGTACGGATTACGGACCTTTGGATGTAAAAAAATTTCGTGATCAGGTTTATGAACATATTACACCCCTAAGACTAGAACTTAAGAAGAAGCAGGCAAAACGTATCGGCTTAGATCACCTCTATTACTATGATGCACCTTTATATTTCAATACAGGCAATCCTAAGCCGGCAGGCGACGAAACCTATATGGTAGAAGAAGCAAAGAAAATGTACCATGAATTATCACCCCAGACCCATGAATTTTTTGACCATATGATCGAAAATAACCTTATGGATCTGGCCAGTCGTGACGGAAAAAGACCGGGCGGTTACTGCACTTATATGTCCGATTACAAAGCGCCTTATATATTTGCTAATTTCAATGGCACGGATCATGATGTAGTAGTTTTAACCCACGAAGCCGGTCATGCCTTTCAAGTATATCAAAGTCGTGGGTATGGGGTCAGTGAATATCAATTTCCTACTTTAGAGGCTTGTGAGATTCACTCCATGAGCATGGAGTATTTGACCTATCCGTGGATGAAGCATTTTTTTGGAGAAGATTATGAGAAGTTCATCTATGATCACTCAAGTAAACCCATAGAATTTATACCTTATGGTGTTGCAGTCGATGAGTTTCAACACTGGGTATATGAACATCCTCAAGCTACACCGGAACAACGAAAGGAAAAATGGTTGGAAATTGATCATAAATATAGGCCGGAGGTTGATTACGAAGATAATGATTTCCTAAAGCGTGGTGGTTACTGGTATAGACAAGGTCACATCTTCAGAGTGCCATTTTATTACATAGACTATACGTTGGCATTGATTTGTGCCGTACAATTCTATGTAAAATCAACTCAAGATCGTGAAAAAGCATGGGAAGATTATCTGAATCTATGCAACCAAGGTGGCAGTCAGTCATTTTTAGAACTTCTTGAATCAGCAAAACTAGATAATCCTTTTCATCATGACACAGTCCAAAAAGTAATCTATAAAGTATGGGCATTAATAAACTCGATTGACGATACAAAATTATAAAGTAGGTATAAGTTGAAACTCCAATGATATGAAGTATGGAATTAGAAAAGTTGCAAATCAGACAACATTTAATAGGAAGAGAGTCGATGAGTAAACCCATTAACCCGGTATAAAAACTTGGCTAATGGGTTTGCTTTTGACAAAGATGCAAAGTTGAAGTAAATTCACTTGCAAAACAAGGATGATTGTGCTATTATTTTAGATGAATACAATAATATTTAAGGCGAGATAGTTAATTAATTAACTATGGTTTTGAGTCAAAGGTTAGTATGTTTTTGCTATAAGTTTGCTAGATATTGAGTATTTTTTAGAAAAAGTACACATTAATAATTTAGTCCTGTAAAAGAATAACTGTAATAAAGACCATGAAATCTTCTGAAACTTATAAATTATTACCAGAAGCAAATAATATGAAAAATGAATTTTAATTTTATAAAACTTGCAAAAACGGAGAATGCAATATTTCTAATAATCGACATGACAGGTAGTATAGTTGCCACTTAGTCAGACGTGTATTGTTTGACAAGGGCTTTTTTTCTATAATCCAAAAGTCCAAATTTAATTAAGGTAACATTCAGGATGATTAAAATCATACCTGTAAATATATAATTATGTTTAAAGAACAAAACTATATGATGCAATGGAAGTGGTATTTGACCACGACACATTATTCAAGGAGGATTATATGAGTAAAAATGTATTGTCAAAGTTTAGATTTGACGCAAGTGTAGCTGATATAGTTGCAAACGCGAAATCAGTTATTGTACCTGAAAGCAGAAACCATATTTTAGATATGGCAACTGGTAATGGTCAAAAAATTTTTAAGGTGAATTATGAAGTAGAAGGTATAGGACTTGTTGAAGAAGCAGAGGTTGTTAGTTGTAAGAACGGTGTATCCGTCAATTATGTAGAAGCTTATATGCGAAGAAGAGATCCAAATTGTATGTATATCGGTGATGACCTACCAACAGATAAATTAACATACAGAGAAAAATTCGGGGAAAGCTTTGAAGGCGTTCGTCAAGAAACATTTGAATGGTTGAAGACTCAAGACTTGATTGTGTTACCTTTTATTTCAGGAGATGCGAAACATGGTGGTTATGAATCTATACTAGTCGGACCTAAAAATGCAGCATTTTTTACCGGCGGTTTAGCAGATCTTCAAGGTTTCATACCGGCGGATGAAGTAAGAGATGGTTTTGAACCTAAGGCAGTGATATATCTAGCACCTGTTTTTAGACATACACATTATGACGGCAAACAAGTTGTTGTACATAACCGTTTAGATAACCTTCATGAAGTCTATTCCTTCAATCTATATCCGGGACCAAGCGCTAAAAAAGGTGTTTATGGAATATTGTTATCTATTGGCGAGAAGGAAGGCTGGATTACAGCTCATGCATCAACAGTTCGTGTAACCACACCTTATGACAACTCTGTTGTAATTATGCACGAAGGCGCCAGTGGTGGTGGTAAATCAGAGATGATTGAAGAAGTACATCGTGAATCTGACGGTAGTGTTCTTTTGGGTGTTGACCTTATAACAGAAGACAGCCATTACTTAGAGTTAGGTGACACCTGTGAACTACATCCTGTTACAGACGATATGGCCTTGTGTCATCCATCATACCAAAACGGCAGTAAGCTTGTGGTGACAGATGCAGAAGCCGGTTGGTTTTTGAGATTTGACCATATTAAAGAATATGGGACTTCTATCGAACATGAGAAACTAACCATACATCCACCAGAACCTTTGATATTCCTTAATATGGATGGTGCTCCTGATTCTACCATATTAATATGGGAACATAAAATGGATGCTCCTGGTTCTCCTTGTCCAAATCCTAGGGTTATTATGCCTAGACATTTTGTTCCGGATGTTATTTCTGATCCAGTAGAGGTAGATATTCGTTCCTTTGGTGTTCGTATGCCCCCTCTTACAAAAGATAAAATCACTTATGGGATTGTTGGAATGTTACATATATTACCACCGGCACTTGCTTGGTTATGGCGTCTGGTAGCTCCTAGAGGACATGCGAACCCAAGTATTGTTGACTCAGGTGGTATGAGTAGCGAAGGTGTTGGTTCTTACTGGCCTTTTGCAACAGGGAAAATGGTTGTGCAGGCGAATCTTTTATTAGAGCAGATTCAAAAAACACCAAATACCAAATACGTCTTGATTCCTAATCAGAATATAGGGTCTTTCAAGGTAGGTTTTATTGCAGAATGGTTAGATCGTGAGTACCTAGCGAGAAAAGGTAGTGCCAAATTCCGACCTGAACAATTAGTAGAATCAAGATGTTCAACCCTTGGTTACTCACCAAAATCCCTTAGGATTGATGGTCATAATATACCTAAAGGCATGTTGCGTACGAATCATCAAATCAATATCGGTGATGAAGCTTATGATGCCGGTGCAAAGCTTCTAACAGACTTCTTTAAGCGTGAACTTGTTAAGTACAATACAGAAGAACTGAATCCACTAGGTAGACAAATTATTGATGCTTATATGCGTGATGCTACAGTTGAAGAGTTTGCAGCACTTATGCCAATGTAAATGAACAGATAAATAATAAGTTGTTATAAGAAGGCTACAAACCTTTAGGTTTGTAGCCTTCTTACGTTCTCATGAACGCTCAGAAATATGAGCATAGCCACTTATCTTACGTAGTTGACAAAACAGAGCTGTATGCTATATTTATTATAAAGCTGTCAAGAAAGGTTAAATAATGAGATATAAAAACATTGTGGAAGGCATATTTGTGAAACGGTTAAATCGTTTTATAGCTATTGTTCTCATAGATGGAAAGCCTGAAGAGGTACACGTAAAAAACACAGGCAGGTGTCAGGAACTATTCATAAAAGGTGCCAAAGTATACCTTGAAAGAAGCAATAATCCTAACCGAAAAACCGGTTATTCCTTGATCAGCATTTATAAGGGTGATATCTTGGTGAATATTGATTCTCAAGTACCGAATCAAGTGGTTTATGAGGCTCTGGTGGCCGGAGAAATTAAGGAAATCGGTCAGGTCTCATACGCCAGTCGAGAAGTTACCTATGGTACATCCAGATTTGATATTTATTACGAAAAAGGTATTGAAAAGGGTTTTATCGAAGTTAAAGGGGTGACTTTGGAAGATGCAGGTCTAGCACTTTTTCCGGATGCACCTACTCTAAGAGGTACCAAACATATTAATACGTTAATGAAAGCCAAGGAAGAAGGCTATAAAAATTATGTGTGTTTCTTGATACAAATGGATAATATTCATCGATTTAGGCCGCATCATGAGCGGGACATGGTTTTTGCAGATAGTTTATATCAAGCCATCCGCATGGGACTTGGCCTCTTAGTATACAACAGTAAGTTGAGTAGAGATACCATAGAGCTTGGGGATTCCGGTTTGTTACTGAGTCAAACATACAATTAATTGGAGGATGAAGGAATGAGTATTACGTATAATCATGATCGAAAACAATTTCATCTAAGCACTAAGAATACGAGCTATATGATGGAAGTCGTCATAGATCGCCACCTAGTTCACGGATATTGGGGTAAAAAGATCCATACACCGGATTTAGAATGCTTTGTTGACTTGTATGAGGTGTGTAGCTTTTCGCCGAACCCTGAAAAAAGCCGTAAGGATATTTCTTTTGATACCATG
>PGZS01000064.1 GCA_002841435.1 Firmicutes bacterium HGW-Firmicutes-3
TATGTACTTATTGGCTGCTTCTAATTGACTTTCAACGCTGTTAACACTTCTAGCCACAAGTAATGTTGATACTAGGACTAAGGCTATTATGGCTATAATACTGGTTATTAATATTTTTCTATTCATATTTTTTTCCCCTTTTTATGATGTCAAATTTTTTCGGCTTTATTCAATGCTCTTGATTTTATTCAAATGCAATTAACAAGGCACTATAGTTATCTCCAAAATATTTACTTTTTGCTATTCTCAACTCTATTTTATTCAACAATTTGCCATAGTCTTTTGAACTGTATAATGCTTTTCCTAATTCTACTTCATCGAAGTTCTCCCAAAATCCATCCGAACATAGTACCGCATAATCAATTTCGTTTTGATGAATACTGAATTTTTTTATTTCAAACATATCTATTTCCCAATTCATACCTATGACCCTTGTGAGCTTATTCCTATCAGGATGATGAAGGGATTCAGTTTCGGTTATTTCATTGTTTTCGACCATTCTCTGAATGATGCTATGGTCTTTAGAACGGAATAATAAAGCCTTTTTACCATAAAGTAAAATTCGCGTATCTCCCACATGACCAACTAAAATATGCGCCCCATCTGTAACAATGAGTGATACTGTCGTCATCATATCCTTCATCACTGGGTTATCGTATTTTTCTTTAACGAGCTTTTTCTGTGCATTCCATATATACTGTCCAATACTATTTTCATCTATTGTGGGATTATCGCTAAAGTCAGCTAATATTGAATTTCTTACAATTCTTGATGCTACCTCACCTGCAGCATGTCCTCCCAATCCATCACAAACAATCCCACAAAACATGCCCTCATTAACCGTGTATCCAACTGAATCTTCGTTTACTTGACGTGTCCCAATTCCAGATAATTGTTTTACAATCATGTTATCTCTCTTTCTTACCCCTCATTATATAAAGGTACAAATAATAATTCCGTCTCTCCAACAGTCAAAAGATCATATTCTTTTAATATAACTGTGTCTAACAAAACCCTTTTATTATAATAAACCAATCCACCTAAATCTGTTGAAACAAATGAATGCATTTTAGTTTCCAAATCCCAATCAATATGAGCACATTGTTTTCTAGAAACTGCTCTATCATTCATTAACGGGACTTCATAGTTTTGATTTCTTCCTATGCAATTTTTAATACTTGAAAGTCTGAAAATCTTGCCTCTATTTACACCATTAATTGCGACAACCCATCCATGAACTGTTTCAATTTCTAAATTGGTAGTTCGACTCGTTGAATTATGATTGTGCTCTTCTAATTGGTATTTTACTTCGGTTTGAAGTATTGTCTTATCATCTGATGAATAGACATTTTTTGATATTGCATTGTCCTTAAGGCATTCATCAACTGCTATTGTATGGCTCCCTTGGGTAGGCTTTGAAGTCAAATGACTCTTTTTACTTGTATCTTCTATATTGTTCGTAACTGGGGTATGCTCATTTTGAACACACGTCTTCATAAATCTCGAATTATTATTATCAATCGGATCTTGAAATATACTGACTGTTTTATTATCTTCGTTAATCATAGCTCCTGAGCAGTAAGGACAGTCCAGAAATTTGCTATCATCAAAAATATGTCCATTCTTGCATTTAGTTGGTTTCATTTTTCCTCCTAAAAAAATAATGACGGATCTGCTTATTGAAATTAGTTATTCTTATTTATGATAACCATCATAGCTAAATATCTACTGTAATCAAAAAATTTGTATTTCCAGCTTTAAATGTGTAACCTTCATTAAGTACAGCTGGTTCCATTAATTTCTGATCCCCAAAATATATTCCGTTACTTGAGTTTAAGTCTTCTAGTAGAATATTACCTTCATGGTAATAAATTCTAAAATGTTGACGACTCATTTTCGTATCTGTAAGTAACAAATTACACTCGCTTGAACGTCCTGCCAACACGCTACTTTTTGATAAATCTATTTTAAAATTACCCTTGGTTTTATCAACTTCATTATGATAACTTATTAGTAACTGTAAACCATTCTGCTTTCGTCTCCTACTAAAAATCACTATAGCAATTACAACTATTAATGCACCTATTACAATTCCAATGATCGTCAATAATTTTTTTGAATTTGATTCTGAACTGTCCCCCACATTATTTGTTTCTTCTAAATCAGCTTCAACTTCAAAACTAATTATTTGCTGATCTAACGGATTTTTCTCATTGGAAGCATCTGTGATATTCTTTAACTCAATAGAAATAGCCCCCAATAGGTCTTCTTTAAAGTAAATTCTTACTATATTTTCACTTGATGCATCAATACTCTCAATTACTTCCGAACCACTTCTACCATTTACAAGTATATTATCAATATTCTCAATTCCCAATATTTCTTCAGTAAACTCTATGGATAAGTGATTACTACTTTTTTCGTAAAACCACTCGGTTATTGAAGGAGGTATCGTATCTTCAATATTTGAATTGTTGATAAAATATGCACTGTCCTCGATTTTTATTAAACCATTATCAATAATCACCGTTGCTTTTTTAAGCTCATAATCCATCTTATTATCTTTCATTTGAATTTTATAGATGTATTGGCTTGTCATTCGTTTAGTCAAGTCTTCATAAATCATTCCAAAATCCATAACAGAGACTTGATAATATTTGCCACCTGATGTTCTTGCCAAGTGTGCAAAATTATCCAAATACTCTTGTTGCTTAGTATTAGGATTTACGGCTGTACCGATACCATATACCGGTATGTTAGAAACTTTCAACGTTTCTAACACTTCTTGAAAGGTAATGCCACCTGTTTCTTCATTTTCTCCATCAGAAAAAACTACAATTATCCGTCTTCCGCTTAATTTTGATTCTTTTTGACGAATTAATTGCAGACCCTTATGAATACTCTCTAGAAAAGCAGTTGAGTTATCTGTCGGCCTTATCGTTTCAATGGCAGCGTTTATATGGTTTACATCCTCCGTAAATTCCTGTGCAATCTTTATTGAATCCCCAAATGTAATTATACCAATTTGGTCATCTATAGCTTTAGTCTCACTCCACTTTTTCATAAAGTTGCGAATTGACATCATTTGGTCAGACGACATCGATTTTGAGATGTCTACTAAAAACAAACAATGGGTCGATGAATTTTCGTTCAATGCATCTGATAAAAAGCCATCTTTATAAGTCTGATTATCGATTAAAATGGTTATATCTTTAGTGTCAAAAGAAGGTGTAATGACTTGATTGTTTTCATTTACGGTATTAAAAAATATATTCAACTCAGGCATTTTGAGTTCTACCTGTGTTGAATCGATACTAACAATACTATCTGCAGAAATATTCACTGACTGGAATAAAAAAATGATAATTAAAAGTAAAATTTTTCTCACCATGAAAAAACCCTCCCACACAAAGGAATAAATTGAGTGTTGATATAGTCTAGCTTTATTGTTGATCTTCCATCTAAAACAATATGCTTATCAACCACTACATTATTTAGAAATACTTTATTGTTGAGCGTTTTAATATGAAAAGATATATTCAAAGGATCATAAATAATACATGCAAGATAATTATCGTCAATCTTATTATAAAGAACGGATAACGTATCCGCTTTAATGTAGATATAATTCATACCAACCCTTAGCGGATAATCTTGATTGACTCCATTATAGGACTGAACCAGCCAGCCTACCGGCAATGGGATTATACATGTTTCATCTCCTGTTTGTAGCTTTGTTTCTTCTAATTTACTTGTTGATGTCTCAGGCTCCGATTCATTAGATACATCTATATCTAAAATCGGTTTCAAAATATCTGCATTCGCTTCAAAAGACAATTCATCTGATTCTTTATTCTCATCTTCCCATAACACCGTTTTTGATTCCTCAAGAAAATTTTGCTTCTTTATTGAGTTTTTGCGCCCAAATAGCCCTCTTTTTTTCTTAGGTTCTGTATTGTTTTTTACCTCTATATCAATATCTATTTTACAATACGGGCAGTACTTACTTTTTTTCGGATCATAATAATGACCATTGCTACACTTTTTCATATATCTCTCCTGGCTACTTTTATAAAACTTTCTATTTAAAGGATCTACTCGAATATACTGCATTCAATCTCTTAATGAATATTTGCCTTTCCTCGTCCTCATAGCCTCTTGAAAATACCATTTCAACATCACTATGGTTAAATAAATAACGATAGTTATTGTTAATATTTCCTTCTGGATACAACACTCCAATATAATCATATTCAAGATCATCTTCTAAATTGCTTTGTCTTATTCCAAAGATCATCAGTTTTTTTACACCCTCATGTAATCTTACGACTGAACCAATTGGTAGTAATTCATTATTCATTTTAATCCCCTCCAATAATATTAATTACTTCCCCTCATTTTTTATTGCTTTAATTCATATAGTTTGATTATAATAGCATTACGCTAGAACCATTTTTCAAACCGACCATTCTTATTGTTTTATACATAGAAATCGGACTACCATTGCTCCTTTCACATAACAAAGCTTGATCGTCAAATTTAAACACACCTTCTGATAATTCATTTAACAATTTGACAATCAACTGATTGGCTTCGAATACTTTTAGATTTTCAGGTACATATATATCATAATTTTTATTGCCAGCAGGTACAAACACTTCAAGTAACACTTTGTTCATAACACCCTCCTATAAACCTTGACTTGATTGAATATATTTCATCAAACGTATTTTGTTTTTCCTAATAATATATCCATACTCTTCACCAATATCAGCATATAGCTCGTTGTTATATTTCGAAAGTTTCAGAAGACCAATGTTTTGCATTATGCTATCTCCAATCCAAACACTTATCAAATCATCGCAATGTTTTTTGAACCATCCATCATTTTTGACTAATGTAATCTTTCTAGCATCGTCTGCAATTACAAATCTAACGTTGTAACATAATTCATTTTTTTCAAGAAGCAATTTTAGATTATCGATAAAATCGGCTGTCAAAATCTTCAACAGGTCCGAATAACCGTTAATAATACATATGATGGGTTCGAAAACCGGTTTTTCCAATTTATATGTCTCCGAATCTTTATATGTATTGTTTCTGAGTATCATAAGTTCTAACAGTTCTTTGACTGCTTCCCCACCATCTTGAATTGCTTCATACTCTTTACTTAGTTCACACTTAGGATCAACAAGAATCGTTTTGACATTGTCTTTTAATCTCATTACTTCTGTTATACCTTGGATAAATAAGCTTAAGTCCGCGTCACTGCTGCTGATCCATTGAACACATGAATGATTGAGATCGTATTCAATGGTTTGAAGTGTCCCTTTATCTATTCCGATAGGGTAAGTGAAGCTATTCATCTCTAAAATACATTCCTTGAAATATGATGCCTCCAAAAACGTCGGCAATACAGGTATTTGGGGTGCTTTATAGTCATCAAACTCTTCTTTTTTATTTTGACAGACCTCTTTTAAAAATTCAAAGGTGTTTTCTAGATTCTTTGACACTCTTGCAATCTGATATTCATAGACTTTGTCAAGCTTAACTAAGCCTCGTCCTTTATATTTCGAAGGTCTAAGCCCGTCTGTATGTCCTACGACAGCACTGTATTCTGAATCATCATTAAAATTCAAAGCAAAAAGTTGATTGAAGTTTTGAACCATTCTGTATCTAACTTCGTTGGTTGAGTTCGCTGTAATTATAAAGTATAAGCCATACTTCAATCCATTTGCTGTCAACTCTTTTAAATCATCTAAATATTCATTATATAGCTCGCTAAAACTTCCAAAATTATTAATAACCGTTAGTATTGACTCTAGTTTTTGACCTGTACTTTTTCTGTACTTATGTATATCTCCACCATAATCTCCAAGTAAGGATCTTCGAGTAGCCATCACTCTATTTAGCATAAGAAAGAGATTGTTAATTTTTTCTTTTTCATCAGAAAATATCACATCACCTACATGAGGGGCTTTATCAAAGGCCTTCAGTGTCTGGCTTCCAAAATCTAACAGGTAAATATGTACATCTGATGGTAAGTTGTTCATAATTATCGAATAAATAACCGTTGTAACAAAGGTTGCTTTTCCACTTTCTGTTGTCCCATAAACAATCGTATTACCTTTTTCACTAATTGGTAAGGTTAGTAGCGCTTGTCTTTGAAGTTCCGGATCATCTAAAACTCCTATGATAGGGTTTAGTCTAGCGTTCATACTTTGGTTCCCACTTTTATCAATCAAGTCTTCAAGATAAATCAATTCTGCTAAAGGCTCTAACCATAGTTTTCTAACTTCAATCTTTTCTTCTTTGGCCAATTGATGGATGTACCTAGTAATTGAATCAATCTGTTTAGTAGGATTCTTTATTACTTTCCCTTTTCGTGTAAGTTCGCTTTTTCTAAGCTCTCTTCCTAACTGATCGATAACAGCAACACAGGCTCCATCCCTTTCTTCAAAGTCTTCAGATGGATAATAAGGTGCGCCTGCCCATGCTGATTGGCCCATTTCAAACAATTCATTATATCCCACTTGAATATAGTAACGTCCTGTTTCACTGATACTTGCTGCTTCCGGTTGTTTAATCATTTCCATACTATCTGCTTTTTCTTGAACCTTTAGACATATTCTAAATTTACTGTTGGACCATATTTGATCATTTACCACTCCAGAAGGTTTCTGTGTGGCTAGAATCAAATGGACACCTAAGCTCCGACCAATCCTTGCTGCACTAATAAGCTTATCCATAAACTCAGGTTGTTGAGATTTCAGTTCCGCAAACTCGTCTGAAATGATAATCAAATGCTGTATCGGTTCTAAAACTTTGCCTTCTCTAAACAATTGTTGATATTTGTATATGTCAACGTTGCTCGTTTCAGTATTGCTACTTGTTTCACTGAAAATTCTCTGTCTTCTTTTAAGTTCACTTTCAATAGACACCAGTGACCGGCTCATCAAATTGCCATCAAGATTTGTTATTTTCCCGGCTACATGAGGCAAATGATTGAAAGTATCAGCCATGCCTCCGCCTTTGAAGTCAATAAGTATAAAAGCGACTTCATTTGGATGGTAATTAACAGCCATCGATAGAATATATGTCATTATAAATTCACTTTTTCCCGAACCTGTCATACCAGCAATTAAACCATGTGGCCCATGAAATTTCTCATGTAAATCGAGGTTAAATACGTCACCATACGTATCTATACCAATAGGCGCCTTTAAGGATAAAACAGGATTGTTCTCATACCATCTTGACATAATATTAAGATGGTCAACCTTACCTGCATGATACATATCAAGAAATGTGTACATCTCCGGTAACTTGAACTGACCCGACTCAATATCCAGTATGGTATTTAATAATTCCTTGGACAGTTCTTCCGGATTATCAATAACGTATGTATCTCTTTTAAATTCAATAAAATCTTCAGTCACATTAAAATTACTATATAACTTCCCAGAGTTCTCTTCCAGTTCTATAACGCATGTACATTCTTTAGGCAAATTTTTGACTTCATCATATAAAGATATAATTGAAAACCCAATATACTTTTCACTTCTTTTTACGCGTTTAAGAACCGATTTTACGATTTCCGCTTTTGATGCCAAGGCTTTACTCGCCAATACAATCAGGTAATGCTCATGTTCATCAAGCATTTTATCATCTGATAATTCGGCTCTATGAATAAATATATTCTCCAAATATGTAGATAAGGCCTTTACATCTTCTGCATCTGTTGCAAAAAAACGCATGTTCTTATCTTCACTAAAAACATGTGGTAACCACTTGGCAAATTGCCAACTGCTTTTTTCCTCTTCGTCACAAATAAGAACCACTTTTAACTCATCATAACTATGCAAGGATACCAATTGAAATATTATACTTTTCATGTATTCTAAGACTTGGTTCCGATCGCCAATAATTCCCGACACATATTCTTTGATAAAAGATAGCACAATGGGTACATTCTCAAGTATCTTAGGTCTATTAGCAACTTCCTGCAAGGTGTTCTGAAGGTTGTCATCATCTAAAGAAAACCGCCACTCTGGGAATTTGAAATCTGCAAACATAGGGATCGTACCAATCCCTAGTCTCACTTCTAAAAAATCACCATGCTGGTATTGCCTATCCCACAAATTATCATTCTTATTACGTATTTTTTCAATACATTCATTTACAGGCAAGTAATTACCAATCAACTTCTTGCTCTGAATTTCTCCCAGTTTTTTAATGTCTTTAATTAAATCACTCAAATACTTTGTATATTTTTCCTGACGTAAAGCTTCTCTTTCATCTTTTTTCTTTTTTTCATACCTTTTTGTAAGTAATGGCCATAATATCATACCAATCATCATTGTTATAGACATAGATAATGTAGGCATCGCTGTTCTAAAATCTCCACCACGGCTTAACACATTTGTAACTGTAAAATACCCCATTAACATTGAAGACATGCCCATTGTTATAGAGGGGCCTAACATATATATCATAGGTATTCCCGGTGCATTCTGTACTTGTGGTGGTGGATCCACTTTAAATTCATTTCTAATAATTGGTTTTACAAATCTGGGTGCTCTCGAAAAAAAATTAATTTCATCATCTACATCTTCATCATCTGTTAATTGAACTATTTCTTGAGTATATTTTTCAAGCTTTTCATGAATAATCACAGTCCCATTTGGATTATTAATAGAGAAAAAACTATTTCCGATTATTATCTTCAATCCAATTATGTAGACTACACTTCCTGGTTTTAAAATAGATGCATTTATTCTGGCCCCGTCCACATATGTTCCATTTGTACTATTTGTATCAAGAACACTTATTCCATCCTTTGTCATCTCTATGGTTGCATGATTTCGAGATACAAATTGGTTGTCGAAAACAATATCATTCTCCTCAGATTTCCCAATGGTAATTTTTCCATACTGACTTAGGCAAAATTTTGAAAATGTAATGTTGTCTTTCGATAATTCATCAACCACTAAAAGAGCTGTCTCATTTGAGTTCACAAAAGCGACACGATAGATTTTGTTCGCTGAAATTCTAAGATTTTTAGTTGAGCTTCCATCTTCATCACATATTTTTGCATATTTAGAAGATTTCACATTCCAAAAAAATTCTCCATTAATTTGAGTGGCTTCTATTGTTAACAGTATAACTTCTTTGTTTCCTCCTAAGTTATAATCAATTGTATACTGCCCTCTTATTTTTTGCGGCAATGTTTTTAACTTAATAGTGTCTCTTTCTAAAAATGTTAATTGCATAACGAACCCTTCCTTTAGTGGTTAATGATATTTTCTTTGGGTTTTTTTATATATATTTTATTTAACCTCACTTCATTAAAAATAGATTCATCTAATCCCGTCGCGGGTGTTTTTCTTATTCCTTTTTAACGTAAATCTTACTAAAATAAATTTCAACATCAAGGTACTTAGGCTCAACGACATATTTGCCAGTTTCATCGATATATCCGTAAAGTTCTGTAGAAGCATCTTGAACCATTACTAGCCCTTTATTATGAAAACCATATGCCTTTTTAAAAGTTGGTTGGATGACATATTCACCCTTCCTATTTATGTACCCATAATAGGAAGTCTCTGAATCCTGAACACATGCTAATCCATTATCACTAAAACTATTGAATCCTTCAAATATTGGTTGGATGACATACAGACCATTTTTATCGATATATCCATATAATCCATTCGCGTCCCTAGCTATTGTTGCCATTTCTTCCATGTGAAACTCTCCTAAATAAGAAAAAATCGGTGGTACGACATATTTACCTTCTAGATCAATATATCCCCAATACCCATTTTCACCTAGTACCATTGCCAATCCTTCCTCATTAAAAGCTTTTACTTCCATAAATTGTGGTTCAATAACATAATTTCCTGTTTTATCAATAAATCCCCATCCGCTGCCAAAATAATAGCTATCCGCGCCTGTTGGTCTTGCAGGTGTGAGTTTTATATTTCTAAACATACTCTCTGCATAACCAAACTGTGGTGATATCTTATATTTACCCGTTTTATCAATATATCCCCAGTATCCACCATCATACACTGCCGCTATTCCCTCATCAGTGAAAGGTTGAGCCCCAACTATTGCACCATTGAAAATCGGATAAGTTGGTTGGATAATGTAATTCCCTTGCGTATCGATATAACCTGCTAAGTCGCTTTCTGCATCCACCACCACTGCAATGCCATCTTTATCAAAACTTTCTGCATATCTATACTGCAATCCTATGACTTCTTTTCCGGTTCTATCCATATAGCCATATAAAATTCCGCCTTCTGATGCAAAAGATCCAACAACAATCAGTTCATCATCTAAATCCCCGACATTATCGTAACGCGGTTCAACAACTAGATTACCTTGTAAGTCAATAAATCCTAGCTTATACGTTGTATCTCTTACCATCGCCAACCCACTATCATAAAAGCCACCACATTCTAAAAATTGTGGCTCAACAATATAATTACCTGTAATATCTATATAGCCAAACAGTTGGCTAGTATCCCTTACTCTCGCTATGCCTTCAGACTGAAAACTGCTGATTTCAGCAAATTGTGGCTGTATAACATATTCCCCATCAGTATTAATATAACCCCACAATTGGCTTACTGGATCTTGTACTCCTGTTAAGTAGAAGAATTCAGGCTCAGAAATCTTTTCTTCAGCCTCATTTGAACTGGTAATTTCCATATCTTCTGTAACATAGTTAATCTTCCCTTCTTCATTTTCTGTTTGAGCTTCTCCATCATCCGATTGATGCACTCTTGAACATCCAACGAGTCCTAGGAATACTAATATTATCAATGCTAAAACTATCGTCCATTTTTTCATATTAGATATCACCTTTCAATTGTTATCGATAACCTATTACTTGTAATTTGTAAATAAAGATACTTCCGTAATAGTTTTATATTTTATTACGATTTCTAGAATACACGTCTTTACAAAATGCGGAGGTTACATGGCTTCGCACACTGAAGTATGATGAGATCTATTTGAATGACAATGCAAACATCCGTGATGTTAGGACTCAAATTGGGAATTTTACCACCACTTACAACTGAACGAGACATCATTCATCAATTGGTTATATAACTCCTGCAAGTCTTTACTATGGAGCTTATGTCTCATAAAGCAGTATAACTACTATGAAACAGGTTTCGAATCAGATTCATTAAGAAATTACTAATGATATTACCTAATTCTCATACCGTAATTTTTCAACTTACCTATACAATTCTAGTTATTATATACTTTATCTAATTCTTCAATGAAACTTATTCTTTCCTCGTCTTCATACCCTCTGTAATAAATGGTCTCCACATCACTATGATTAAAAAGGTATTGGTATTCCAGACCAATGTTACCTTCTGGATATAATACACCAATGTAGTCATACTCAGTATTGTCTTCCTCATTGGTTTGCTTTACACCAAATATCATTACACGTTTTATTCCCTCTTTCAGTTTAACCACGCTACCTATTGGCAATAACCCTTTTATCATTATTATTCTCCTCTATAATATTTATTTGCTTATATTTCTAACTTATAATGCCCATATAGCTTTTGTTGGACTGATAGGACGCATAATACTGTTAACCGCTGCTTCAAAGAGTTTAGGTGTCTCTTTGGTTATTGATTTATAAGTCACTTCCACTACATCTAACATTGTATCTGAGATTAGCTCTGTAGAATCTTTTCCTGAAATATGCTGGCTAAGCCTGTCTAATCCCTCTTTAGCAACAAATGCGACACCCAAAGCAACTACGCCTGTAACAATAACAGGTAATCCAACTTTTAATGCTACAACGCCTACTGTTCCAACTGCTATTTTTTTTGCTACTGCCCCTACTGTTCCAACTGCTATTTTTTTTGCTACTGCTCCTACTGTTCCAACTGCTATTTTTTTTGCCACTGCTCCTACTTTTCCAGCTGCTATATTTTCTGCTACTGCTTTAATAGCCAAACCAACTGTTGTTTCCATTGCAGTCTCTATGACTGCTCTTTGTCCATCTATGCTTCCACTTTTGTACTCTTCAAAGTTTTGTATTCCACGTTCTACAAAGGTTAATAATGGGCCAGCCCACTTTGCAATTGCTTTTGATCCACCCTTTTTATATCCGATTAAATCTTTACTCCAAAATTCTTTGTAAATGTCAAAACCTACGTTGATTGCCTTTACATTATTTTGTGCTGTTTTATAACCAGAAATATTAGGTGTTTTTTGAAATTCACTCTTTTTCAAGTTTGGAGAATGTAAAATATCATTTGGCTTTAAAGGTCCATTCATTCTAAACTTACTAGGCTCAACCTCTAATGTCTTTATAAAAGCTGGTGAGATATTTTTAAGATCAATAGTTTTAGAATTCTTAATGTAATTTAAGATACTAATCTCAGCCTTACTATATTGCGTACCTGCAAAATTCAAAAAACCAGACAAGGCTTTAATATCATCTTCAATAGCATTACAGGTTTTACTGGTTGATCTTAATCTTGTACCAATGTTTTTTCTGTTTTGAACTCTTAAATTTACGCTACTTCGAACAAAGCGTATATCTTCAATTGCGCCATTAATATTTAAAACTGATTTATTGATTTTTAATGATTCAGACAATACAACACTCATATTAATATCAATCATATCATTACCTTCATTCTAAGTATTTAACAATCGTGTTCAGCAATTCCCCTAATACCACATGCGTACATATGAAATTAGGGTGCACCTTATTTAAATGCATTTGCATTATTATTTATCATTGTTTCAGTTTCTCGATAACTGGCAACTGTTGTATCTAGAAATCTTGCATAGGATTCTATAATCTCTCTATAGTTATTGAACTTTGGTGCTAAA
>PGZS01000286.1 GCA_002841435.1 Firmicutes bacterium HGW-Firmicutes-3
TTGTGATATACCGACTAATTTCATGTCAAGTTGTATCGCTGTAATGCCTTTTTCAGTTCCGGCAACTTTAAAGTCCATATCTCCAAAAAAGTCTTCAAGACCTTGAATATCTGTTAACAGTATAAAATCATTTTCATCATCGCCTGTAACAAGACCACATGAGATACCTGCAACCGGTGCTTTTAGTGGAACACCTGCAGCCATAAGTGACAAAGAACTGGCACAAATACTGGCTTGTGAGGTAGAACCGTTAGAGCTTAATATCTCTGAAACCGTTCTAATAGCATACGGAAATTCGCTTTCTGATGGTAGTACCGGTAGCAATGCTTTTTCCGCTAAAGCACCATGACCAATCTCACGTCGTCCAGGACCTCTTGACGGTCTACTTTCACCTACAGAATATGAAGGAAAGTTATAATGATGCATATAACGTTTATCTTCGGTGAGTTCATCAAGGGCATCCACCCTTTGTCGGTCTGATAAAGGCGCCAAAGTCGTAATCGTAAGGGCTTGTGTTTCACCTCTTGAAAATAATGCCGATCCATGAACCCTTGGAAGAATATCTATTTCAGCACTCAGCGCTCTAATCTCATCTATGCCACGACCGTCTGGACGTTTATGTTCTTTTAAGATTAAACGACGTACGGTTTTCTTCTGATACTGATAAAAAGCTTCATCCAACCAAGACTTCCATGTTGCTTTTGATTCATCTTCTTCAATGATTGCAAGCATTTTATCCTTAAGAGCATCAATACGTGAAAAACGCTCACTTTTATCTTCTACATAAACAGCTTCCTCAATACGAGCATCACCTATGACTTCTTTAAGTGCAGTCATGATTTCTGCAGGTACGGATGCATCTGTATAAGCTTGCTTTGGCTTACCTTCTTTAATCTGAATATCTTTAATCCAAGCACAAACTTCTTGGTTTAACGCATGTGCTTTTGCAATCGCTTCAATCATAACATCTTCAGATACTTCATTCGCTTCTGCTTCAATCATGGTTACTTTTTCTTCAGTGGATACAACATTTAAGACCATATCAGAAGCTTCTCTTTGAGCAGACGTCGGGTTAAATACAAATTCACCATCTACAAGACCTACATAAGTAGAAGCGGTTGGTCCCATAAAAGGAATATGGGATATAGACAAGGCAATAGATGTACCAATTGCAGCCACAACTTCCGGCATACAATCTTGATCAACAGCCATAACCGTATTCACAATCGTACACTCGTTTCTATAATCCTTTGGGAATAAAGGACGTATCGGTCGATCAATAATTCTACTGGTTAAAATAGAGTTCTCTGTTGGACGTCCCTCTCTCTTTATAAAACCACCTGGGATTTTTCCGATTGAGTAAAGTTTCTCTTCATAATCCACACTAAGTGGGAAGAAATCAATACCTTCTCTTGGTTTTTCTGATGCAGTTGCGGTAGACAAGACAACGGTCTCACCGTAACTAATCAAACAAGCACCACTAGCAAGTTGCGCCATCTTACCGATTTCGACACTAAGTGTTCTACCGGACAGTTCCATTGAATAAATTCTAGACATATTTTTCTCCTTTCAATTGTACCTAGCCCCTTTAGTCTTTAGTTTCTATTGTTCAAACAAATTGTTCAATC
>PGZS01000287.1 GCA_002841435.1 Firmicutes bacterium HGW-Firmicutes-3
TGTCGGATCAGCTGTTGGAGTGGCTACAATAATTTCATTAATTCCAAATTTATGAACAATGCTGCCAATATCATAATTATTTCCCAGAACCTTTACTCCAGCAATGGTCTTATTAAGTTTTTTTTCATCATCATCAATAAAACCAACGACCTTGCCATAGCTATCCGAATGATTTTTTATTTCAGTAGCAATGAGTGTCGCCGTTGAACCACTTCCGACTATAAGTATTTTTTTATCATCTTTATTATTGAATATTTTCCTATTTTTCAAACTTCTAAATAAGCGATAGCTAAATCGAATGCAGCCTACAATGATTAGCTCAAAAAGCATGCTGGTTATATAAACCCCAAAGAAAAGCCGCTCACCCATGTAGATGAGATAAATGATCCCAAGAATATTCGCAACCACTACCGCTATTATGACTTTTATGAACTCTTCTACTGAAGCGTACGACCATAAACTATTATACAAATCAAAGTACCGATAAACCAAGATCTTACCCAGTGTTAAAATGAGCATGCTGCTAAAATATATATTAATGACTGCTGATGGGATATTCCCTTCATAATGCAAAAACAAAGTTAGCAGAAAAGCAGAATTCACGGCAACTGCATCTGCTAGAATTAGAAATATTTGTCTGCTGATTTTTGTATCCATTGCGAACCTCACTTTTTGTCATAACAAAAATTATTTAAATATTTTAGTGTATTATTATTTATTTTAAGCATCTTAATTGCTTATCAAACTGAATCTTTTCTTTTTTTCGATTTCTGGAATTAATAGCTCTTTATCATTTATAATCAGACGGGGGTTTTCAACAAACAAGGTCTGTGCACACGTCTCTCCAAATGATCTTTTGACAATTTCATAAGCCATTTTTAGAACCGGAGGGCGACGGACAATGTCATGTCCATCAGATGCTACAATGTTGATAAAACCATTTTCGATCCATTTTAGAGCGTCTTTTCTTGTTTTTTTATTGATGATGTATTCTGAGGTCAGTTGGGCATATATTCCATTTCTTGACATTTCTTTGATTTTCTCCGGTTTTTTGGTAAAAACCACATATCGTTCAACATGCGCAAGGATAATTTTGTATTCATTACTGTATAGATCGTAAATAGCATCTTCATGAAATGGATAAAAATGATAGTTAGGTAATTCCAATAATAAATATCGACTATCGCCCATTGTATAGGCACTTTCTAATTTTATTGCTGCTATATTTTCTTCACTTACATGAATCTCATTTCCTAAATACAATTCAAAATCAATCTTATTTGTTTGAATATAGTTAATTAATAATTGAAATTGTTCCTTCACATTTTTATTGCAATAGTGAGGGATATTAAAATGAGGTGTTAAGATCATCCCATTTACTCCTTCATTAATCGCCATTTCTAACATTTGAATTGATATTTGCAAACTTTTCGCACCATCATCAACTCCAGGTATCATGTGTATATGCGTATCAATCATAAATCACTCTCTCTTTTTAGGAAAACTTATTTAACTAATTTTATTCCGTCTTTACTATCAATTTAACTTTTATTTTTGTGTATATAAATAGCAGAAACAACTTAAAAATAAACTCATTTTTAATCTACAACTATTCCTTATATTTGTA
>PGZS01000065.1:0-12806 GCA_002841435.1 Firmicutes bacterium HGW-Firmicutes-3
ACCGCTTAAATCTTTCCCGAACAGATGCTTCATGATATCAAAAACATTATTCTCAAACTTGGTCCAACTATTAGAGCGGTTGGTTTTTTTAATAAGGTTTTGATAGAGATCATGACCGATTGAAGCTTTGTAGCAAAAAGATTTAGGGGTAATTTCCGTATAATCATGTATAGAGGCCATACGTTTATAAGGTATTGGGACTGCTGTTTTTCTTGCTTCGATGGGTAAGTTGATACGTTCAAAGAAGTCCGAAAACTCTGAAGCTAGGGGGTTAAGAGCTTTGGACATATGTATAAGATCACTTTGATCCCATAAGGTAATACCGAATCTGTTTTTTAATAAATGCACCCAGTCATCCGGAACAAATGTGGAAACGATTAGTATCAAATGATTACCATGAATATCAGCGTTAACCTTTTTTAGATGGAAAACGGCTTGCTCGATGGTGTCAAGGGCAACTCTTTTAGATCGATATAGCTTAATCTCTATTACAGCACGATGACCGGAATTTGAGTTCATGAGCATATCAATGCCAAACTCCGATTTTGTTTGCATATCAATATTCATACCGGAGGCTATGAATAGGTTGTGGCATAGACTTTTAAATGTTTCTTTTAAGTCGCTGGTTGCAAGTGCTTTATAAAACTCCATGTGGTAAGTTCACGTCCCCATAATGTATTTTAGTGAAATTATTATCATACTCTCCACTACTGAGTATAGCATATGCATGGAAGTTTCACTATAAAAAAATGAGAAAAAAATATCAATTAGGACGGTGAGGGATGTTTGACGTGAGTGCTATATTCGAGTAAAATATATTGAAGTAACCTCATAAAAAACAAAAAACAGGCATAAAGTACTAGTTACCCACAGATAATAACAGTTATCAACAGAATTGTGTGGATAGTTCACACATTATTAATAAAAAAACATAACTATGGCTCAATATGATTTTAATTATATAAATTTTGAGAATGAAAGAGAGAGGGCAATAATGGCAAAATTATTCTTCAAATATGGAACCGTTTTTTCTGCAAAATCGTTAAATCTGATAGCAACGGCTCATAATTATGAGACACAGGGAAAAAAAGTATTGTTAATGATACCGTTCATGGATACAAGATCTAATGGAAACATTTCTACAAGAGCCGGCTTCGAGTTGAAAGCTGAAATGATTGATACAAATACCAATGTCGTTGATGTATTTATCGAGCATTTAGATAAAAAAGAAAAAATCGATTGTGTACTTGTGGACGAGGCACAGATGTTGTCATCCAAACATATTGATCAATTGCGTGAGATTGTTGTACGTTTCAATACGCCTGTTATATGTTATGGACTGAGGGTCAGTTATACTTTAGAGCTTTTTGAGGCATCTAAAAGATTGTTCGAGCTCTCAGATAAATTAGAGGAAATCAAAACCATATGTTGGTACTGTGCCAGTAAAGCAACGCATAACCTTAAGTTGGTTGAAGGCAAGCCGGAATATAAGGGTAACCCTATAGATATAGGTGGTTTAGAAAAATATTTGCCGGTTTGCTACAATTGCTATGTAAACCCTCCAATTGAAAGTTAGTATCCTGGGATAATTTTACAATATTTAAATAGAATATGGGTGCGTTGTGTGATAAAATTATAATATATAGATTACGTTGATGTATACGTAACCATATTCATAAATATGACTTGCAATTCAATTCTAGGAGGCGGATGTTATGGTAAAAAACTATGTTATTGACACCAATGTTATGATACACGACCCAATGTTCATGTATAAGTTTTCAGACAACAACGTCATCATCCCTATTTTATGCATTGAAGAATTAGATAATCTGAAAAAAAGAGATGGTTTAGTCGGATTTCATGCCAGACATGTCGCTAAAGAATTGCAAACATTAATGAGTAAAGGCAATATATCAGAGGGCATATTACTGGAAAACGGCGGTATCGTTAAAGTGGAACAGAATTATTTAGATACGGATGTGCTTCCAAATGGAGTCGATCTTAGTAAGAATGATTCGAAAATAATTGCGGTGGTAAAAAATCTGCAAAAGGCCAATCAAGATATCAAAACGATTTTGGTAACGAAAGATGTTTACATGCATATCAAGGCCAGTTCTTTAGGGATTGAAGTGCAAGACTTCGAAAATGATAAGATTGATAATGACAAGATTTATACAGGATATGCAGATGTGGAGTGGCCATCAGAAATGATTGATGCAATATATGCTGGTGGTTTTGTACCTGAAGATTCTGTAAAGGAACGGTATAATCCGAACCAATTCCTACATATTAAAAGCAGTAACCGTTCAGGCCATGAGGTTCTTGCCAGATTTGACGGAAAAAAATTTGTGCCATTAAAATATGTCAATGAAACAGCATGGGGGTTGACCCCAATCAATAGAGAACAGAAAATGGCTTTTGAGTTGCTTATGAACCCGGATATCCATTTTGTTACAATTACAGGTGGAGCAGGATCTGGAAAGACTATATTGTCCACAGCAGCGGCACTTCAGAATGTTATAGAGTCAAACCGATATAGAAAAATAGTATTCGTAAGACCGGTTGTTCCTGCAGGAGAAGATATTGGTTACTTACCAGGTACAGAGGTCGAAAAGCTTAAGCCATGGATGGGTAGCTTCTATGATGCGATTGAGAACCTAACAGACTTAAAAGATTTGAACAAGGAGAGCCAAAAAGAACAACGCTTCAACAGTCAGAAGCCAACGTTTACTGTAGATGATTTTATAGATCAGTATAGGCAAAGAGGCATTATCGAAACAAAGACTTTTACTTATATGCGAGGCCGAACCTTTACCAACTCTTTCATTATTGTTGATGAGGCACAAGAAATGACGCCACATCTTGCAAAGCTGATGCTTACAAGAGCAGGTCATAATTCCAAATTCATCTTTTTGGGAGACCCAAGTGATAATCAGATTGACAATCATTATGTAGATGCCAGATCGAATGGCTTGATTTATACAGTCGAGAAGATGAAGACTTTTGGTATAACAGGCCATGTGACACTAAAACGGGTTGAACGTAGTCCTCTTGCAGAAGTTGCAGAACGAAACATGTAACTTATCTTACAACATATAAGTACAACAAATATTAGAAATAGAAAATGAAGCTACCGGTTGGTAGCTTCATTTTCTATAACGTATGAATATTATACAATCAATCATATAGTAACTTCTGCAAAATATGTTATAATGATAAGACAGGGCGTATAAAGTTAATCAGTTATGAAAAGGAGGATTATAAATGGAGATTATCGGCATTATTGGAGCTATGGAAGAAGAAGTATTGACGTTGAAAGAGAAAATGGATTTAAAGGAAGTGCGTTCCATAGCATCTCTTGAATTCTATGTTGGTTCAATGAGTGGTGCATCAATTGTAGTTGTAAAAGGCGGTATCGGAAAAGTGAATTCTGCGGTTTGTACGCAGATCTTAATAGATTGTTTTCATGTTGATGCCATAATTAATACAGGTGTTGCAGGAGCGCTCAGTGACACTTTAAATATTGGTGATGTGGTCATATCAAGTGACACAATTCAACATGATATGGATGCAACTGGGTTTGGGTATGCACTTGGAGAGGTTCCAAGAATAGGATGTATTGCATACAAAGCGGACAAGCATTTGATTAAGATTGCAAAAAATGCAACAGATGTTCTTAGTTCTACAACCAGTGTATATGTAGAACGAATTGTAAGCGGTGATCAGTTTATTTCTGACACCAATAAAAAGAAATGGCTATTAGATAAATTTGATGCCTATTGCACAGAGATGGAAGGTGCAGCTGTGGCACAGGCGTCCTTTTTGAATAAGATTCCGTTTGTGATTATTCGTTCTATATCTGACAAGGCGGATGACTCAGCAGAAATAAATTTTAATGAATTCACTCAGGTTGCAGCCTCCAATTCCTGCAAGATTATAATAAAAATGTTGGAGTTGATTTAATGTCAGTTAGAAAAAGCAGTATGCTAAAACGTATTAAAAAAGCCATTAGATGTTTCAAACGCTTGAAAGTGACAAAAAAGGTATTTAAAATTATTATTACGATTATCAACATAGGTCTATCAGGTTATGAAGTATATAAAAAGTTTTTTGAAAAACAGATAAAACAAAGAAAAACATCTCAAATCTGAGGTGTTTTTCTTTGTTTACGGAAAAAATTATGACTAAAAAAAGAGGGGAACAAATGTTTGCCAACTTCAAATACTTTTGATATAATAGAGTATAAGATAGAGTATAAGAGTATAAGAAGTCAAGATATAATGGGGTGGTGCCATGCTGGAAAAAAATATAATGGAAAGACTGGGCATACTGGCTGAATCAGCAAAATATGATGTCTCATGTTCATCAAGTGGTGTCGAGAAGAAGAATACAGGGTCTATGGGCAACGCAGCAGCTTGTGGTATATGCCATACTTGGTCGGCGGACGGGCGATGTGTTTCACTTTTAAAAACATTAATGAGTAACGACTGTGTTTATGATTGTGCCTATTGTATCAATCGAAGTAGCAATGATATCGTCAGAACCAGTTTTACACCTGAAGAAATAGCTCAGATTACAATGGCATTTTATCGTAGAAATTATATTGAAGGGTTGTTCCTAAGTTCAGCGGTAGAAATCAATCCTAATCATACTATGGAAAAAATTCTTAAGGTTTTGACGCTACTTCGCAGAGAACATAGATTTTCAGGTTATATACATGTTAAAGCCATACCGGGAGCAGATCAGATGTTAATTTATCAGGCAGGTCTTTTAGCTGACCGGATGAGTGTTAATATTGAGTTACCCAGTGAATCCAGTTTGAAACTTCTTGCACCTCAAAAGCAACCTCAAAAGATATTTCTGCCGATGGCTCAGATTAGAGAAAGCATCATAAGATCAAAGGAAGAAAAACGTCATTATATGTCAACACCTAGCTTTGTACCGGCAGGTCAATCCACTCAGATGATTGTCGGCGCAACACAGGATTCAGATAGAAGTATTTTATTGACATCGGAAAAGCTCTATAAGACCTTCAATATGAAGCGGGTATACTATTCAGCATATATGCCGGTTAACAAAGGTAAGAATCTACCGGATATTATGACAGCACCGCCATTAGTAAGAGAACACAGACTTTATCAAGCCGATTGGTTACTTAGATTCTATAGATTTTCAGCCGAGGAGATTCTTACAGAAAAAGAAAGCAATTTCGATTTGGACTATGATCCAAAATTCCATTGGGCTATCAATAACATACATCTCTTCCCTATGGAGATCAACAAGGTAAGCTATTCTGATCTCTTAAGGATACCGGGTATAGGGCCGACATCCGCAAGCAGAATCATCAAGCAAAGGCATCTGATAAAGGTGGGTTTTGAAGATTTACCAAAAATGGGGGTGGTTGCAAAGCGGGCTAAATATTTTATTACCTGTGATGGCAAATTTTTTGGGATAAAGAGTTTTGATATATCATCCATTAAAAGTGCTGTCCATCCAATACCCAAACATACCCAGCTTTCATTCTTTTGAGGTGGTATTATGATATATTTATATGATGGTCAGTTTGACGGATTTTTAACCTGCATTTACCACCACTATTATGAAGAAAAATGTGAGGGTATCTATGAAGAAAAAACCTATGATCCTAAGCTTTTGGAGATTACGAGATTCATAAAAACAGATTCCGATAAATCAACAAAGGTGCATCAAGCTATGTTGGACCAGTTCTCTGAATACATGTATTTCAATATTTACCATACTTTCTTATCCAATATTTATGAAAAAGACACCATGCTACTGAACTGTCTGAAAATAGCATTTAAGTGTGGTTTAGCCACAGATAGAATGCGTACAGTTGAAGCTGTTTATCAAGTGCTTAGGATTGGAAGACAAGTGGGTTTTGAGAAACATAGATTTATGGGATTGCTTAGGTTTTCAGATTTGGGGCATTATCTGTATGCTCGATTTGAACCGGATCATAACATTATCAGCTTACTTGGTGAGCACTTTTCAGATCGTTTTAGAGAAGAAAAGTTTATTATACATGATGTTAGAAGGGCTTTAGCCATAGTAGGACATAAAGGTCAATGGTTAGTAACGGACTTTAATCATATAGTTGATGATAATTTATTAGATGAGGAAATTTTCTTTAGAAAGTTGTGGCAAACCTATTTTGACAAGATTGCTATTGAAGATCGAACCAATCTCAAGTTGCAACAAAACTTCGTTCCAAAGAAGTATAGAAAACACTTATTGGAGTTTGGAACGAACACAAACAAGCCAGGATAGAAGATTTTAGATGTTTGAACAAAAAACAAGCACCTAAGACTTTCGTCTGGTGCTTATAAAGGATGAGGGGGAGAGTATTTAATATGTAAGAGGTAACTAATTCTTACACTCTTATAATAACGAATTAATATGTATGTGGTATGTAAAAAATGTGAATCTTTTGTGAACTATAAAATTATTTTATAAACTACCTTCTTATGACTTACTATGGTGTACAATTTTATCCTTGCCATCATATCGAAAGGTGGCAGGTGACATGTGGAAATGTTGCTTAAAAATGGCAATATAGTATTCCGGGTTAGCAAAACCGATTTTTTCTGATATTGAAGAGATAGACTCAGTTGTGCTTTTAAGCAATTCTTTGGAGACGTTTAGCCGTATATCCATACAGAAGTCGTAAAAGGTTTGTTTTTCCTTATTCAAAATGATTTGCTCCAAATGATAAGGGGTTGTTCTTAAAAATTGAGCCGCTCGTCTGAGTGAGATTTTACTGGCATAATAAGTGTGAACATATCGATAAAGCGCTTCAAGAAGTTGCCCGTCAGATGTTTGTAACCCTTTTAGCTGATAAGCGCATATCTTAGAGATGGCATCTTTAAGGTACAGATGGGCTTGACTTAGATTGTCAATGGTGTTAATCTCTCCTAATCTAACATACGACTTAAAAAAATCCTCAATAGAAAGACCATTTTCCAAGGCAGTGCGGTTGATGGTAACTAAGAGATCTATAATCATTATCTGATAGTAATGCTCAGGTAGGTGGTTGTCTACTTTGAGTGCCTCGAAAATCGTATCCAAGAAGTTCAAGGAAGCCTGAAGATCACCATTGACTGTTGCATAGATCATCAGCTGTTCTTTGTCTCTAGGATAGAAATATGCGATATCACCTTTTCCGGGGATAAAATTGACATGAATAACAGAACCTTGACCTAAATGATGGCTATTTCTTAGAGCCGCTCGTGCTTGATGGTAAGAAACACTGATGAACATAGGTCTGTGATAGGTTTTGCCAAGTCCCATGGTTACTCGTATATTTTGTACAGAGGCGAGAAGTTCTTGTAGATTATAGGCATGATTGTACAGATCATCTTCTCCCATTTCTGTTGTAAAAACAAAGGATAGTTCATCATATCGGTTGATGAAGACAAAGCCGAGTTGATTGCTCTCAATATAATCCGATACAATATTTAAGGCATTGAAGATTAAGAATTGTCGTTCCTCTTCGTCAAGGGCAAGTTGATAAGTTTTATAGTGGTCAAGTTTAATAACACCTACAGTAAAGCTATTATCATAAGGGATTCTAAAATAGTCCATTTGATTGTAAATGGTTAAATCGCTATCAATATGACCATGTAAGAGATTAATAAGAAATCGATCTTTAAATACATTATGATGACCCTCATAGGAGGCACGGACTATTTTTAAGGCATTACTTTTTTTGACGTTCTCATCTACAATTTGGCTCATATGAATGATGCTCTTAACCACATCATTACGCCGGATTGGTTTAAATATGAAGTCCATCCGCCCTTGAGCCATTACATCTTTAGAACTGTTAAAGCGGGTATAATCGGTGAAAAGAATCATATGCATAGTTGGATATTTCTCACTATTATCTATAAAAAGCTGTAGGCCGGTTTTTTTGGGTAACACATCATCGGAAACAATTAAATGAACTTCCGTCTTCTCAAGTAGGGTTTCAGCTTGTTCAGCACTGGTAACCTCGCCTATGATATTAAAATCTTGTTTAGATTCCTGAAGAAAAAGTCTGATTTTCTCGTGATTTGATTTTTGTTGATCAACAATCATTACATTGAACATAAGCCCACCTCCTTGTACTCATTATATCGGCATTTCTATACCATCTCTATAACCAAGGCTAAGGCTTTAAAACTATTCAGTTACGACCCTTAGCCGACCGTGTTATAATGGGAGAAAAGAAGTAACAACAATAAGAAAGAGTGTGTTGAATGGAAAAGTGGATGGAAGAAGCCATTAAAGAAGGCAGAAAAGCGGCAAAAATCATGGAGGTTCCTATTGGTGCCATTATTGTACATGATGGAAAAATTATTGGAAAGGGCTATAATCAACGCAATTTAAGAAAATCTACTTTAGCCCATGCGGAGTTAATGGCCATAGAAGAAGCCAGTAAAGTCATGGATGACTGGCGTCTTGAAGGTTGTACCATGTACGTAACAGTGGAACCTTGTCCCATGTGTGCGGGTGCTATTGTTCAGGCACGACTGGATGAGGTAGTCATTGGTACGATGAATCCGAAAGCCGGATGTGCCGGTTCCATTTATAATCTTCTAGATGATTCTAGATTCAATCATCAAGTTAGGGTCGTAACTGGGGTATGTCAAGAGGCATGTGCTTCGATGATGTCCGAGTTTTTTAAGATGCTTCGTGAAGTTAAAAAAACAGATAAAATAGGTGAACAATTTACTGAAGAAATATAAGTGAATAAATCTTGATACTACCCTAAGTATTGACATCTCTGGTGAAATAACTTATACTCACTTTGATAATGATAATCACATTCAAAGGAGAAAAAATGCTTAAAAAAATTATTCTGATAGCCGTCGGATCACTATCTCTATTATTGTTATTTGGTTGTAAAGCCTCAGTTATCATAGACAATGAGTTAGAGGAGACTGGTCAGCTGGTAATTTACTCTAATCGAAATGAACGTTTTGTTAAGGATTTAATAGATCAATTTACGAAAGAAACAGGCATTCAAGTGGTAGCACTTCATGGCGCTAATGCTTTGCAACTTATCGAAGAGCGCAATAATGTACAGGCTGATATTTTTATATCCAATGACTTAGGTGCACTTGGCTATTTGCATCAAAAAGGCGTATTACAGGGCATTCAGGCCAAGGGTATTGAAAATATTTTGCCGGCATATAAAGCGGATGATAATGCTTATTTTGCATTATCTGCCAGAGTTAGGGGATTCATTTATAATAAGGATATAATTAATGAAGCCGAAATGCCAACAAGCATCGAAGACTTATTTGATGCTAAATGGGCGGAAGTTCCGGGTGGTTATGCCATTACTAGAGGGGGTAACAGTGGCATGATTGGCCATGTATCTGCATTGCGTTATGCATGGGGTGATGACAAAACTAGGGAATGGATTAAGGCCATTCGAGCACATGCTTCCGGTATATATCAAGGTCATGGTGAAATTCGCCGAGCGGTTGGGGCGGGTGAACATGCTTTTGGATTGGTTAATAATTACTATTATCATCAACAACTATTAGAATCTGAAAACAATAATGTCGGGTTCATTTATTTGGATCAAGGTCAGGATGAGATGGGTGTCATTGCTAATGCAGCTGGTTTAGGACTTGTGAAAAACGGCAAGAATTCCATCTCGTCAGAAATTTTCTTAGAGTGGTTACTAGAACCTAGGAACCAAGCCTTATTTGTGGGAGAATCTTTAGAACTATTAATACATGGCCATGAAGATGTGTTGTATCCAAAAGAAGTAGCTGAAGTTATTGTCCCATTTAGTTCGTTAAAGGTACAAGATATGCCAATGAAAGCATTAGGGGACTATTTTGAAGATACAAAAACGTTAATTGAATTATCAGGATTGGATTTGGATTTAAAATGATAAAAGTCATACAACTGAAGTGGCGCCAGTCATGGCATAGTGACTCTCCTGGCTTCATACTTATGTTCTTAAATAGCATGACAGGGTTTTTGACAGTCATTCCGATTTTCTATGTCATCATTCAGGCAATACAAGCTGGTGTAAGTCGATGGCAGCGTTTATTAGATCATAGAATACCGGAGCTATTAGGGAAAACGCTAAGTTTAATGGTGGCGGTTACTATAATTGCTGTTATACTTGGCGTTTCCCTAGCATTTTTATTGGTTCGAACAGATTTACCCTATAAAAAGCTTTTGAGCTGGTTAGTGGCCATACCTCTTGTGATTCCACCATATGTGGGTGCTGTTGCCTATATCTTGGTCTTAGGACCAAGTGGTTTTGTGAAACAGATTTGGGACAATTGGTTTGGCAATCAGGGTAGTATACCCACATACCCCATAAATATCTTTAGCTTTATTGGTGTAGCATTTGTTCTATCTATGTTCACCTATCCCTATGTTTATTTGCTTACGGCTAGTGCACTAAAAAAAATGAATCGTAACTATGAAGAAGCAGCGGCTTCACTGGGCATGGGAATAGGTAAGACTTTTTTAAAAGTGACATTACCTTTACTAAGACCGGCGATCGGTTCCGGTGCCATTTTGGTTGCCTTATACGTTCTCTCTGACTTTGGTGCAGTCTCCATGATGCGGTATGTGACATTTACAGCGGCAATTTATTTTCAACGGATTGGATTTGATATGGCATCTGCTTCAGTACTTAGCCTGGTGTTGGTGTTACTTACTTTATTGTTACTTACAGTTGATGGCGCAACGAAGCGGTCGAAGCATTATGTACAAACGAGTAATAGCTTTCGACGCTCCAATGTGATGGCTTTAGGGCGGTGGAAAGCATTAGCGTTGTTATATGTGATTTTAATAGTTTTAGTAGGTGTTATCATTCCTGTAGTCATTTTAATACGTTGGTCAGTGGTTGGAATTGTAAATGGTGCAATAGATCAACGTTTTTTTAGATTTGCATTAAACAGTATATCTGTTTCAATCATTGCGGCTTTGGTATGTATGGTGCTGGCCATGCCAATTGTTTATATGAAACTCAGATATCCATCTATTATTAGTCGCACTTTAGATCGTATGGCTTATACAGGCTATGCGCTACCAGGTATGATTATTGGCTTAGGGTTTGTTGCTTTGTTTAATCAGTATGTACCTTGGCTATATGGCACAGTGGTGGTCATTGTGCTGGCTTTTGTCGTAAGGTTTTTACCGCAAGCCTTACAAGCAGGCGAAGCTGCACTGACTCAAATCGGTCCTCAAATGGATGAAGCGGCTCGAAGTTTAGGATATTCACCTATGAAAACTTTGTTTAGAGTTATTTTGCCAAATATGTTGCCTGGGATTTTTTCTGGTGGTGCTTTGGTATTCGTTAGTGCGATAAAAGAATTACCTATTACTTTAATGCTTAGACCTCCAGGATTTGATACATTAGCGGTACGGGTTTATTTTGAAGCACAGGAAGCCGTTTATCATTTAGCTGCACCTGGAGCACTTATAATGATTCTTATTGCCATATTACCTTTAAACTACATGATTAATAAATATTAAGTAGGTGTTTTATGCAAGATATTATTATACATAATATGACGAAAACGTACCCGGGAAACTCAGAGCCGGCCCTAAAAAACTTTAATCTACATATTCAATCAGGTACAATTGTTAGTTTACTGGGACCAAGTGGTTGTGGAAAATCTACAATATTAAGATTGGTGGCCGGTTTTGAACGCGCCGATACCGGAACCATCCAATTGGGTGACACCATCGTGAGTGATCGACACATATGGACACCAGCAGAAAAGCGTGGTGTGGGTATGGTGTTTCAAGACTATGCCTTGTTTCCCCATTTGAACGTCTATCAAAACATTGGTTTTGGGTATAAAGGTACGGATTGCCATTCTAGAATTCAAGAAGTCATTGAACTGGTAAACCTGAAGGGTTTAGAAAATCGTTTTCCGAATGCATTATCGGGAGGACAACAACAACGCGTGGCTTTAGCTAGAGCGTTAACCAGACGGCCAGTTGTGGTATTGATGGATGAACCCTTTAGTAGCTTGGATGAAGAACTCCGGATGCAAATGCGCATTGAAATCAAGAGGATTATTAAGGAATCCGGGACAACAGCTATTTTTGTTACCCATGACCAGAAAGATGCTATAACGATTTCGGATCAAGTGGTGGTTATGGATCATGGCATGATTCAGCAAGTAGGTAGTCCACGAGACATCTACCAATCACCTGAAAATCTATTTGTAGCCAACTTTGTAGGTCGGACCAATTTACTTCGAGGTGTGGTGCATCGTGAACGGGGCACAGTGGAAACTGTTATTGGAGAATTACCTATTGGGCATATCCATCATGACCATGGCGAAGCTAAAGTACATGTATCATTAAGACCCGAAGGGCTTTTCTTAGACCCTAATGGGCCGATTGTTGGATGTATTATTAATTATACTTATATGGGTTCTTCAATTGATGCAGAAATTCAAGTCAGAGGTACGGACCAAGTATTATTGACCCATATGCATTCAGACCAACCATTTCAAGTTGGAGATCTTGTACGTTTTGATATTATGTCTGGTTATGTGTCAGTATTCACTTAGTAAGCATTTTATCAATAAAATATTTGCAACAGGTTGACAGTAAGTTGAAAAACCGATATACTGATTTAGCATTTAGAAATAAACATTGAAACATGTCGAAGCCATAAAGTTTCCGTGCAGCTGGGGAGCTAGCGGTGTCCTGTACCTGCAATCCGCTATAGCAGGAGTGATATCAATCCGAGGGTCGAAGAATGTGGGGCCGCCCTTAAAAAGTGACGATGACGATCTGGTCTTACG
>PGZS01000065.1:12853-18319 GCA_002841435.1 Firmicutes bacterium HGW-Firmicutes-3
ACATCTTGTGTGCCGTAAGGGTGCCGGATTTGAGTAAACTAGTAAGGTAACGCCTGTGTTTGAGATTCGAAGTGCGATGCACGGAATTTAATAAAAATATAAAGACTCGGTGCTTTCATAAGCCTCGAGTCTTTTTGTTGGTTGATTAGAAAGATCTCTGTGTTAATGGATACTTTCTCAGGCGCTTTTTGAAATATAAAGCAAAGCTCATAACGAGGCATAGCCACTTTTTTCCTACTTTAGTGTTGCGGGTTCTCCGCTTGGGTAGATGTGGTTGTACAAGTCGTCTGCCCATTGAATAGATGTTGCATATATCTGAGGCAAAGCATCCAGATGGATACCGGCTTTTTCTGCATAGCGGTAAGCGATATTGAAGTTACCTTTTTCATAACCAAGGACCAACCGGTAGATGGGCGCATAGATTGTATCCTTACCAAAGAGCGTGAGTTTTAATTCTCTTTCAATTGGAAGAGGACCAACGGCGTCCATCATGTTTTTATCCAATAGAACATCTAAAACGGACAGTAAGCCGATTAATTTCAAAGAGTCTGTATTTAACTTTGACTTACTAATATGACCGATTTCCTCCATCATTTTCATACGAACCATAGATAGCTTTATGATTTCCGGTGTCTGTTCTCCCAGTAAAGAATCCATAAGTGCAATATTGAGCCAATTTTTAAAGGACGGAACACCAACCATGGCGAGAGCATGCTGTACAGATTGAATCTTATTCATAAAATAGTGGCTTGAATTAACCAATCGAAGAAGCTTGATGGTCAGATTAATATCTTCTTCTATGCGCTTAGAGATAACCTTGATATTAGGTTCACTTTCATTGGATAGCTTTAAGATTTCGACATTATTTAAGTTGGAGTGTTGTAATATTTTACCTTCTGTCAGAGTTGGCTTACAGAAATAATAGCCTTGAAAAAGTTCAAAACCCATCCGCTTAAGGGTTTCATAGCTATCATGGCTTTCTATATTCTTTGCCAAAAGAATCTGAGTAGTCATTTGGAAACGCTTCACAATTCGTTTAAGGCTACTGGCGGTGTTTTGGGTAAGGTCGACTTGAATGATATCAATCAATTCAAGTAAATTGTTATGTGGGTAAGTGTCTATATAACCGGCTAAGGAAATAAGATAGCCATCATTTTTAAGTCCACTAATCTTGTCTAAAAAAACCGAATCAGGGATTATATCTGACGGAATCTGAATGATGGTAGTACTTTTGTTTAAGAGTAAAGGACTATCCTTAAGAACCAACTCTTGGTTAAAATTAATAAAGGCAATATGCCCACCCATTAAAGTATCCATGCCAATATCTAGGTAACTGTTGAGCAATAGGCGAGATGTGGCCTCGTCATACTCACTGTCCACGTTTTCAGGAGAGTTTAAACTGCTTCTATAGATGATCTCATATCCAATCACTATTTGATTGCGATCAAATATGGGCTGTCTTGCTAAATAAAAATTCATAAATTCACCACCTTATAGTTATTATTATACCAAAAAGATTTGAATGTGTAAGCTTTTTTTAAACATACACAGCTTTGAAGTCATTTACTGCGTAATGACCTACACCAGTGTCCTAACTTGTGGTAAAATAATAAAAGAGTAATGATTCAGACTTAGAATAGGATGTGACTCAAATGGCATATACGGCTTTATATAGAAAATGGCGTCCGAGAACCTTCAAAGACTTGGTGGGACAAGACCATATTGTAAAAACACTGACAAATCAAATCATGTCACAGAGGGTGACCCATGCCTATCTATTGTGTGGTACCAGAGGAACGGGCAAAACATCAACTGCTAAGATTTTTGCTCAGGCCATTAACTGCGAAGCACCGATAGAAGGTAACCCTTGCCATCAGTGTCCTTCTTGTATGGATATTGAAGAAAAGGGAAGCATGAACATCATGGAAATTGATGCTGCATCTAACAATGGTGTTGATAATATTAGAGACATTCGAGATGAAGTTAAGTACACGCCTACGCTTGGAAAGTATAAGGTCTATATTATTGATGAGGTTCATATGCTATCAACAGGTGCTTTTAATGCTTTATTAAAAACATTGGAAGAACCTCCTAAACATGTGATTTTTATTCTTGCAACAACAGAACCTCATAAGATACCGGCTACGGTGCTATCAAGATGCCAACGCTATGACTTTAAGAGAATCACCATAGATACAATTACCGGTGCACTAAAATCCTATATGGTACAAGAAAATATAACGATAGAGGAGAAAGCCATTAACTATATTGCCAAAGTGGCCAATGGCTCTATGCGTGATGCCCTAAGTATCCTAGACCAATGCATTGCATTTTATATTGGAGAAGATGTGACCCTTGAGAAGGTATTGGATGTTCTTGGCGCTGTAGACCATGAAGTTTTTGCCCAGCTAACGGACGCTCTACTAGATCGAAACGCAAAAGCTTGTATGGATATTGTTGAGAAAATCACCATGCAAGGTAGAGATATTTTGCAGTTTATACTGGATACGGTTAACCATCTTCGTAATCTTTTGGTAGTTAAGAGTGTGGATGAACCGGATGAGATATTGGATATGACCATGGATCAGATTCTTCAACTTAAGACACAAAGCATGCGTTTTAAAGAAGAGACCATCCTTTATTATATCAAGCAGTTATCTAACCTTGAAAACAAGATTAAATACATGTCAGGCGAGAGAATCCTGCTGGAGGTGGAGTTACTTAAGCTCTGTAATCCGGATATGGATGATACAAATGAAGGACTTAGACACCGATTAACTTATCTTGAAGAAACTATAAAAAATGGTATTGTTGTTCAAGAGGCTCTACCGGAAAAGAAACTATCTAAAGAAGCACCTAAGAAATCACAGCAAAAAGTAATCGATATTGATGCAGTACCTGAAGATATAAAACAGGTCATTCACAACTGGAAGGGTGTGGTGGAACACACACATACCGTAACCAAAGCTTTTTTGAACAGTGCTTTTCCGATTAATTTAGAAGATGATGTGGTGTATATCGTTTGCGACAGTGAAATTGGAAAAAATCACTTGTCACAAGAAGAAAATATGGGTAAAATAGACCATGTGCTTAAGCAGATGTTTGATAAGAAATTCAACATCAAGGTTATAGATCAAGAAGACTACAATCAAATAACCCAGAGACAGATGAGCAAAGACGAAAGCTTGAAAGATGCTAAGAACGTATACGAGCAGATTAAATCAAAGATAAACTTTGACATTGAGATTAGATAAGGAGGCAATAGTATGGCAAAGCGTGGAGGATTTCCTGGTGCAGGTGCACCGGGTAACATGAACAACCTTATGAAACAGGCACAAAAAATGCAAAAGCAAATGGCAGAGATGCAAGAAAACTTAGACAAACAATTGTTTGAAGCAACAGCTGGTGGTGGTGTGGTTAAAGCTGAGGTTAATGGTAAAAAAGAACTGACCAAAGTCACCATTGACCCTGAAGCAGTTGACCCTGATGATGTTGAAATGTTAGAGGACTTAGTTGTTGCAGCTGTGAATGAAGCGATTCGAAAAGCCGAAGAAGCGGTAAGCGGCCAGATGTCTAAAATGACAGGTGGTATGAACTTGCCGGGTGGATTGTTCTAACAAGCAATCGAAGGATGGTAGAAATGGATTATTTTGGTAATCATGTAGGAAGATTAATTGATGAGTTGTCAAAGCTTCCGGGAATAGGTAACAAAACAGCCCAAAGGCTTGCCTTCCATATCATAGGCATGCCGGAAGCCTCCGCAGAGAATCTGGCGAAGGCTATTGTTCATGCTAAGCGTCATATTAAGTTTTGCAGTAAATGCTTTACATTAACAGACGATACATTATGCCCAATCTGCAAAAGCACCAATCGAGATCAAGAAACCATCATGGTGGTAGAGGCATCCAGAGATATGGCGGCTTATGAAAAGACCAGACAATATAAAGGTCTATACCATGTACTCCATGGTGCTATCTCACCGTTATTGAATGTAGGACCTAACGACATAAAGGTACGAGAATTATTGTTGCGTCTTGAACCGGAAAACACCCAGGAGGTTATATTGGCCACCAACTCATCTGTAGAGGGTGAGGCAACGGCGGTATATCTGAGTAAGCTAATAAAACCTTCCGGTATTAAAGTCACACGTATAGCCAATGGCGTCCCTGTTGGCGGTGATCTAGAATACGTGGACGAGATTACTCTCTCAAGAGCCTTGGAGGGAAGGGTACTGTTATAATCATAGTGATTCAAATCTTATGCTTTAATAAAGATAATTGAAATATTGAATTCTTGAGAAAAAACCTTCTCTATTAGAAGGTTTTTTGTTTGCTCAAATTCCCTGAAAAATGGTGTTAAGCGCCATTTTGCATTACAAAGTAGGCGATGATGAGGATGATGGTTAGCGTCAATAAAACCGCACCTGCAATTTTCCAAGGACTTTTTGGGAAATCACCATGAACGATTCCGTTTTGGCCATTTACCATAAAATGATATACTTTGGTTTGGTATTGATAACTGGAAAGCCAGATGGGTAACAGTATATGTTTATAAGTAATAGAGTTGTATGCAGTATCTACATTAAGAAACCTGACTTGATCGCCACCTATTTTTCCCGTGATTTCTGATTTTAAAGAATCATCAATAATTTTAATACCAAAGGTCCAACCATCTTCTAAAGAAATACTATAGCGTTCAGCAAAAAAACCGGATAGATACTCCGGTTTATAAGCTACCAAAGCAGTTAAATTAAAAGGTTCAATTTTTTTGAGCATGAGTTCATCCACTTTATTGGAGGCTCTAATAAGTACATCATCAAAAAATCTGGGATAATCCCCTCTAACATGGGTCCAGCGTATCTTTCTTTCTTGGTATGTCTGGGTTTTACCGTCAACAACCCGTGTTCGCGTCACATAATAATAGTCCCCACGATCAGCTGTATAATAAGAATAAGTATGGGTATCATATGTCCAATAGGGTATATAAGTACCTAAGAGTTGATGGTTGTTGTACTCTTTTTTTAAGTCATTAGGTGCAAACCAACGTTTTGAAATCCATTGCTTGAATTTTTCTTCTGCTTCTTGTTGGTCTACTTTAAAAGGTACTAAATAGTGGGGAGGGATGGTCTTTTGTGTTTCATGTAATGAAATATATGAGGAGCCGCAATAATTACAGAATTTGGCTTGGGTGTGTGCTTCAAAAATAACCTCAGCACCACAATTTTTACATGAAAAGCTTTGAACCTCTGCCTCATCCCAAGTACTTAGGTCTTCTTTTAATGCGGACTCAAAACAAAGCTCTATTATGTGACCATTCTCTGCCATAATATCTCGGGTCGAGTCACAATGAGAACATTTAAGATTAGCCCCTTCAGGGTTATATTTCATCTTTCCCCCACATGAGGCACAAGGAATCATAAGTGATTCATCAAACTGTGCCTCTATGGTTTCTAGGATTTCATCATCT
>PGZS01000066.1 GCA_002841435.1 Firmicutes bacterium HGW-Firmicutes-3
TTTATTCGCTCAAATTATCTATTATACATTTTACGCTTTGGCACCATAGATCTTATAATATGCATCTATGCTGCTTTTGATCGTATCATCAATATATACTCTGCCATCAATGGCTCTGTTGTGTAAGTACCCCACCACTTCCTCCATGGTGACAATGGCGCAAGTTTCAATACTAAATGCATCCGCAAGTTCCGTAAGTGCAGATTGTTCGCCCCTGCCTTTTTCCATACGATCTACTGATATAATTAATCCGAGAACATTCACGTTGGCTGCTGATTTCAGTAGCGGCATGGTCTCATAGATGGAGGTACCGGCTGTTGTCACATCTTCAATAATGATAATCTTATCACCATCTTGTAATTTGGCACCAAGAAAACCACCCACATCTCCATGATCTTTTTGCTCTTTTCTATTGGAGCAATAGGCAACATCTGCGCCATAGGATTTGGACAATGAAACAGATGTGGTCACACTAAGGGGTATGCCTTTATAAGCCGGCCCAAAAAGTATCTGAAAATCCGTCCCAAAGTTCTCCTTGATTGCCTTAGCGTAGTAGTCTCCAAGTAGACTTAACTGTCTACCAGATTTGTAATTACCCGCATTGATGAAAAATGGTGTTTTTCTTCCACTCTTTGTTGTAAAATCCCCAAAAGTCAGAACCTCACTGTCTACCATAAACTCTATAAATTCTTTTTTGTATTGATCCATATTTTCTTCCCTTCAATGATAAGTAAAAATATCGCCTTGTTAATTTATTATCAATTTACAATGCCTACAATATCATTTATATTTTCTATTCCCTTATTTTGCATGAAAATCAACATTTCGTCAAGTATTTTCATTGTAGCACAAGGGTCTAATAGATTTGCAGTGCCAACAGCTATTCCGGTGGCGCCTGCCATCATAAATTCGATGGCATCCTCACCAGTCATAATGCCACCCATGCCAATAATAGGCAGCCCAATGGTCTTTGCCACTTGATACACCATCCTTATAGCTACCGGTTTAATGGCCGGGCCGGACAAACCACCATGCTTGGTCGACAAAATAAATTGTCGCTTATGAATATCAATACGGCTGCCAATTAAGGTATTAATAAGTGATACAGCGTCTGCGCCGCCCGCTTCTACAGCTCTTGCAATTTCAGTGATATCTGTCACGTTGGGGCTAAGCTTAACGATCAAAGGCTGCTTTGCTACCTTTTTAACCGCTTCAGTAACTTTCATTGCCATATTGGCATCTATACCAAAAGCCACGCCACCTTCTTTGATGTTCGGACAAGAAATATTCAGTTCTAAAAAGTCCACATCCGCAGTAGCCAATCGACTGGCCACTGCCACATATTCTTCAATGGTTCTTCCTGCAAGATTCACGGCAATCTTCGTATCAAATTGTCTCAGAAAAGGGATATCTTCTTCTATAAAAACTTCAACACCGGGATTTTGTAAACCTACTGCATTAATCATACCACCGTAAGTTTCTACTATTCTAGGCGCCGGATTACCCATCCATGGTACATTGGCTACGCCTTTTACCACTACGCATCCAATCTTGTTCATATCAACATAGGGCTCATATTCTCTACCGGATCCAAAGGTACCGGAAGCGGTCATAATAGGATTTTTTAGTTCAACACCTGCAATGTTTATACCCAAATTCATTAGAATAGCACCTCCTTAGCATCAAAAACCGGTCCGTCTTTACATACCTTTTTATAAGCATACCCAAGTTCTGTTTCTGCCACTACTTTGGTCACACAGCCTACACAGCCGCCGAAGCCACATCCCATTCGCTCTTCTAAGGAAAGTTGTGCCTCAAGGTTGTTCTTAATTGCATAGGCCTTTACACCTTTTAACATAGGTGTAGGACCACATGCGTATATGTTACCATGCAGACCTTTTTCTTCAAGGAGGGCTACTACATGGCCTTTAAACCCTGCAGAACCATCATCTGTTGTCACATAAACCTCACCATATTGTTCCAGACGCTCTATCAAATATGGGTTGGATCTAAAACCAACAACAATGGTTTTCTTACCTTTAAGCTCTTTTGCCAGTTGCACAAGGGGTGGTGTGCCTACACCACCACCGATGATCAAAACATCTTCCTCATGATCAGGGTCAAACTTAAAGCCATTACCAAAGGGCCCTAACACTTCAATCTGCTCGCCTGCCATATAAGAGGCAAACTCGGCCGTACCGTCTCCTAGAATGGCATATACAAGGTGTAGACGCCCCCCTTCCCTATCGATCTCGCATATGCTGATGGGTCTAGGTAATAGCCGTCCCTTATGATGACAATAAAGATTTACAAATTGACCCGCCTTTGCTTCCATCGCTATAGATGCACAATCTAGAACCATTTCATATACTTGGTCGATGATATGGCTATTTTTTATAATCTTACAGCTGATCTTACTTTTATAACTTGTTTGGCACATATAATTCTCCCATATTATAAATTGACATGGTTGCTTCATTCATGTTGGCGCATATGATGTCCAACATACCTTGTGCTGTATCAAGAGAAGTTAATACCGGTACGGTTGCCTCTATAGCTGCCCTACGTATTCTAAAACCGTCTCTTGTAACATCATTGGCTTTTGTTGGTGTGTTGATGACAACATCTATTAGGCCGCTTCTGATTAGATCCAGAATATTGGGTACGCCTTCATTGATTTTCTTGGCAATCTGTGCATCTATACCATTTTCTTTAAGGACCCTAGCCGTTCCTTCTGTTGCGATAAAACGATACCCCATCTCAGTAAACTTTTTGGCCATCGGAATGAATTCCTTTTGGTCAATAGGCTTAATGGTGGCCAGTATATTCCCTTTGGGCTTGATAATGCCCATACCTGATCCAACAAATCCTTTGTATAATGCTTCTTCGAATGTTTTTCCAACACCAAGGACCTCGCCTGTGGACCTCATTTCAGGTCCTAGAGAAACCTCAACATCCGGTAACTTTTGCGTTGAAAACACCGGCACTTTGATGGCTACAAGATCCGCTTCCCTGTAAATGCCAGTTCCAAAGCCCATGTCCTTTAATTTTTCGCCTAACATCGCTCGGGTTGCCAGTTCAATCATTGGGACACCTGTTACTTTACTGATATAGGGTACCGTTCTTGAAGATCTGGGATTCACCTCTATAATATAAAGTATGTCTTCAAATTCAATGTACTGGATGTTAATCATACCCACAACTTGAAGGGCTAGTGCAATCTTCTCTGTCTGTACCAGTATCTGCTGCTTTAATTCATCTGATAGGCTTCTTGGTGGGTAAATGGATATACTGTCACCTGAATGTACACCGGCGCGTTCCAAGTGTTCCATAATGCCGGGTATTAAAATACTTTCACCATCACAAATGGCATCCACTTCGATTTCTTTACCGGTTAAATACCGGTCAATAAGAACCGGATTCTTATGATCTCTTTCAAAAGCCGGACCAAGATAGTTTTTAAGTTCTACATCATTATAAGTAATTTCCATGCCTTGTCCACCAAGGACATACGATGGTCGAACCAATACGGGATAACCTAAAATTTCTGCTTCTATGAGACCTTCCTCTATTGACCAGACTGCTTTTCCTTTTGGTCTTGCTACATCCAGCTTTTCCATTAGGTCGTCAAATTTTTCTCGGTCTTCTGCTTCATCTATTTGTTTTGGCTTTGTTCCAAGGATAGGTACCTCCATCTGATCTAGAAAGCCAGCTAGTTTAATGGCTGTTTGTCCACCAAATTGTAAGATTACCCCCTCCGGTTTTTCTTTTTCGATGATATTTAGCACATCTTCTTCTGTTAAGGGTTCAAAATACAGCTTGTCCGCCGTATCAAAATCCGTACTCACGGTTTCAGGGTTGTTATTGGCAATAATGGTCTCTATGCCCGCTTTTTTTAGGGCTAAGATAGAATGCACTGAACAATAATCAAATTCTATCCCTTGTCCGATACGTATAGGCCCCGACCCAATAACCAAGACTTTTTTACGATCCGATACCGCCACTTCATCGACTTCATCATAAGTTGAGTAATAGTATGGAGATACAGCCTCAAACTCACCACCACAGGTATCCACCATCTTAAAGACCGCTTCTATATGGTAGGCTTTTCTTAGGTTTAAGACTTCAATAGGCATACATCCAACAAAATCAGCTATGGCTTTATCTGAGAAGCCCTTGACTTTTAACCATTTCATGTAATCCCGATCGATCTGATCAATACTCATGCCTCTCAGCTTTTCTTCTTCGTCTACGATGTTCTTGATTTTATTGACAAAGTAAATATCCATGCCCGTAATTTTGCAGATTTTATCCATTCTATAACCACGACGAATTAACTCAGCTAAGTCAAATAATCGCTCATCATCCGGCACTTGTACTCTTTTTTTCAATTCATCCATATCTCTAGACGCCGCTTTTTTATGATGTAGGCTATATTGGCCAATCTCCAAAGAACGTACCGCTTTTAGTAGAGCCGCTTCAAAATTATTGCCAATGGCCATGACTTCACCTGTTGCCATCATCTTGGTACCTAATGTCTTCTTAGCTCTTCTAAATTTATCAAAAGGCCATTTGGGTATTTTGATGACACAATAATCTAGTGTTGGTTCAAAACAAGCTTGTGTTTTTTTTGTAACGGCATTTTGAATTTCGTCTAATCGATAACCAAGCGCTAATTTTGCCGATACTTTTGCAATCGGATAGCCTGTTGCTTTAGAAGCCAATGCTGAGGACCGACTCACTCTTGGGTTGATCTCTATAATGGCGTATTCAAAGCTTTCCGGATGAAGGGCCAGCTGTACATTACAACCCCCGACGATCCCTACTTCATTGATGATGTCCAAAGATGCTTTTCTTAGCATCTGATATTCCACATCCGATAATGTCTGGGAGGGTGCAACAACAATACTATCTCCGGTGTGAACACCTACGGGATCAATGTTTTCCATATTACATACGGTGATGGCATTACCTGCACAATCTCGCATGACTTCGTATTCAATCTCTTTCCATCCTTTAATGGATTTCTCAAGAAGAACCTGACCGACCCGTGACAACTGAAGCCCTGATGCTAGAATTTGCTTCAATTCTTCTCGGTCTTCTGCAATACCACCACCGGATCCACCAAGGGTATATGCCGGTCTAACCACTACCGGATAACCGATATGGGATGCAAAATCCACACCATCTTCCATAGTGGTTACGATTTTGCTTTCAATAACCGGTTGACCTATTTTTTCCATTAATTTTTTAAAATCTTCTCTGTCTTCCCCTTCTTTGATTGCATCAATTTGGGTGCCTATGACTCTTACGTTGTATTTTTCCAAAATACCTGCGTCATGAAGCTCAACAGCCAGATTAAGTCCTGTTTGCCCGCCCATACCTGCAATCAAACTATCCGGACGTTCCTTATCTATTACTTTTTCTAGAAATGGTACTGTCAACGGTTCAATGTAAACGATATCCGCTACTTCTTTATCTGTCATAATGGTCGCAGGGTTACTATTAACCAGTACGGTAATGACCCCTTCTTCTCTAAATGCTTGGCAAGCTTGTGTTCCTGAATAATCAAACTCTGCCGCCTGTCCAATAACGATTGGACCTGAGCCTATAACCAGGACTTTTTTTATCGAATTATCTTTTGGCATATTAATATCCTTTCTTTTACATCAACATAGATCTCATGGTGTCATGATTGCAACGAATTCATCAAATATCGGGTCAGTGTCATGAGGTCCGGGGCAAGCTTCCGGATGAAATTGGATGCAATAAATCTGATGTTCATGATGTTTCATACCTTCGACTGTACCATCATTTAAATTGATGTGAGTGACTGTAACACCTTCCGGAAGTCCTTCTTCACAAACCACATAACCATGGTTTTGAGAAGTAATCATAACGCGACCTGTGTTTAAGTCTTTTACCGGATGGTTCGCGCCTCTATGTCCAAACTTCAACTTTTCTGTATCACCATCAAGAGCCAGTGCCAACAATTGATGCCCAAGACAAATACCTGTAATTGGCTTTTTGCCTATGAGTTTTTTAATCTCATGAATAACCATCGGTATATCCTTAGGATCACCTGGTCCGTTGGATAGAAAAACACCATCCGGACTAAGGGCGAGTATTTCTTCCGCTTTTGTGGATGCAGGAACGATTGTTATTTTACAATTTCTATTTTTAAAAGATCTTAGAATATTATTTTTAATCCCAAAATCCATAGCTACAATATGAATACCGTCGCCTTCCATCACTTTTACTTCTTTTGACGTAACTTCCTCAACCGCTTTGTCATTATGAAAACTTTTGAATTTACTAGCAATTTGACTTTCTGTCAGATCTCTTACTGTTATGATACCTTTCATTGTACCGGAATTTCTGATTATTTTTGTCAACGCTCTTGTATCAATGCCTTCAATACCTAAAATCTTATGACGGCTTAAATACTCATCGATTTCAAATTCACAACGCCAGTTATTTGGATTATCTGCTTTTTCCCTGACTACAAGCCCCTTTACTTTAACACCTGAGGATTCATGGTCATCTAGATTCAATCCATAGTTACCAATCATGGGGTATGTCATGGTCACAATCTGTCCGTAATAGGATGGGTCCGTTAAGATTTCCTGATAACCGGTCATACTGGTGTTAAAAACAACTTCCCCGACGGTTTCCTTCATATATCCAAAGGCTTTTCCTTCAAATACTGTTCCATTTTCTAATATGAGTTTTGCTTTCATGATGTGATTCCTCTCTATAAAACACGGTTAAGGTCGGCTTTCATGTCCAGTGCCGCTTGACGTGAAGCTTTGGCAAAATCTTTGTCATTAAAATCCTTTTTGTAAACCGGTTTTTGATAGGCCGCTATGATACCTCTTGACGAGTTCACAATAGCCCCTAAACCATCCTTATTAAAACAACCTGCAAGATCTTCGGCAGTCGCGCCTTGTGCCCCATAACCCGGCACTAAAAAGTAAGTCTTGGGCATAGTCTTTCGCAGAACTTTTCCTTGTTCTGAATGGGTTGCACCTACAACCGCACCAATTCTGCTGTAACCGGAATTTCCCATAAATGCTTCTCCCCATTTTGAGACCAACCTACCCATGTACTCATATAAGTGTTCGGATCCTACCATAATGTCTTGGATTTCCCCACTATTGGGATTTGAGGTTTTTACCAGTACGAATAGACCTTTGTCATAAGCTTCGCAGTTACCCATATAAGGCTCGATAGAATCATACCCAAGATAAGGGTTCAATGTAATAAAATCTTCCTTATAGACTTCAAACTGATTCTCTTCCACTGTCACACGACCAATATGGCCATCTGAATAGCTTTCGGCTGTAGAAGCAATATCACTTCTTTTTATATCCCCTATAACAACCATTCCTTTTTCTTTTGAATAGGCGATGGTGTCAATATATGCCTGCATACCAGCTGCCCCATATTGTTCATACATAGCAACTTGCGGCTTAACTGCAGGTACAATGTCATAAATCTCATCGATGATGGATTTGTTAAACAGGAAAAAGGCATAGGCTGCACCGGATAATGTTTTCCCATAGGCGTCATAAGCCTTTTGTCGAATATGTTCCGGTATATACTCCAGTCTTGGGTCCAATCCAACAACTGTTGGATTCTGTGTTTCCTTTATTTTTATAATAAGCTGATCAATCATCTTAATGCCTCCTGATTTATAGTGTCATCATATTTTATCACACCTTTTACAAGGGTGTACTTAACCTTACCCGTTACTTTTACCCCATCATAAGGTGTATTACGTCCTTTGGACTTAAATGTGTCCTTATCAATCACATAGACTTCCTCAGGTTGTATAATGGTTATATCTGCCATTTTCCCTTCTTCTAAGCGCCCTTTATCTATACCAAGTAGCTTGGCAGGATTTAGACTCATCTTCTCAATGAGTTGACTAGGCGTTAGAAGTCCCGAAACCACCAACGTCTGTAGCGATAATCCAAGGGCTGTTTCCAGACCTACAATGCCGTTGGCTGCGCTTATAAAGCCACTTTCTTTTTCTGATGGCGCATGAGGTGCATGGTCTGTGGCTATTATGTCTATTGTACCATCTTTTAACCCTTCTAGTATGGCATTTACATCTGTTTGTGTCCTAAGAGGTGGGTTCATTTTCGTGTTGGCATCCTGACCATCTACGGCTTCATCCGTTAAGGTAAAATGGTGGGGACATACTTCTGCTGTTACTTGAATGCCTTTGCTTTTTGCCTCTCTAATTAAATCCACACTACCTGCTGTACTGACATGGCACAAATGTAGTTTTGCACCTGTGCTTTTTGCAAGTAGAATATCTCTGGCTGTTATAATGTCTTCTGCATCACTAGATATACCCTGTAACCCCAGTTCTTTTGATTGTTTGCCATCATTCATACAGCCACCATGGGCAAGGTCATCGTCTTCACAATGAGATAAAACCGGAATATTAAGTCTTGCTGCTTCAAACATGGCTGTTTTAAGAATCTTGGCGTTTAAAACAGATCGTCCATCTTCACTAATTGCTATGGCACCACCATCTACCATCATATCGATTGGCGCTAATACTTCACCTTTCTGACCAAGGGTTATGGCACCAATAGGCAGTACATGGGCATGACCTTTCTCTTTAGCCTTCTTAATGATATGTTTGATAATCTTAGGTGAATCGATAACGGGTTTGGTATTAGGCATACAGCATACCGTTGTAAATCCACCTGCTACAGCGCTTAAAGTGCCTGATTCAATGTCTTCCTTATATTCATATCCCGGTTCTCTTAGATGAACATGGACATCAATTAGTCCAGGTGTTACCCAACATCCTTTTGCATCAATGATGGTAACATCTTTAGCCTCAGGAATATGACCTATTTTTTTTATTTTTCCCCGTTCCACCAATATATCTAAAATTTCATCTCTACCGGATGCCGGATCTATTATTCTACCATGCTTTATAAGTATTTTCATTTTCTGCCTCCATTTCTAAATCAACTTATGTGACTGTGGTTATAAAAAAACAATAAACGAATTGGTTTAATACCAATCATTTATTGTTCTATAAACGTCAACGGCTAATTCTGATAGATCGGTATCATACATACCCTCTACCACATAACTTATTACACACTTTATCCTTTTTTTCTCACTATAAAAATACGCACCGATGTCTCGCATCATAATTCCTCCCTTTTCGGCCTCTCAGGACCAATTTAAAGTTAGCATGCGTAACGCTAAATTTGCTTTATTAATTTTAATAGATTCTAACATAGGGTATCTAGAATGTCAACGGTTATGTTATCCTATCTAAGGATTAGAATCACATATTTTTCAATCTCTCGGCTTGGTCAGCCGTGGTCAAGCTATCAATAAGCTCATCTAAATCACCATTTAAAATCGCTTCCAGCTTATGTAGTGTCAATTTGATTCTATGGTCCGTCACACGTCCTTGTGGGAAGTTGTATGTTCTTATTTTTTCACTACGATCGCCTGTCCCGACCTGACTTTTTCTGCTCTCTGCCTGTTCAGATTGCTGTTTCTGAAGCTCCATTTCGTAGAGTCTTGAACGTAGAACTTGTAAGGCCTTGTCTTTATTTTTCAGTTGTGATTTACCATCTTGACATGATACAACCAAGCCTGTCGGGATATGGGTAACACGTACCGCTGAATCAGTTGTATTAACAGATTGACCACCATTTCCGGAGGATCTAAACACATCAATTCGTAAATCATTCATATCCAGTTCGACTTCAACATCCTCAACTTCCGGCATCATGGCTACGGTTACCGTTGATGTATGAATCCTACCACCCGATTCTGTCGTCGGAATCCTTTGTACACGATGGACACCACTTTCATACTTGAGTTTTGAATATACATTGTTGCCACTGATTTCAAAAATAATTTCTTTGAAACCACCAATGCCGTTTTCATTCACTGAGACGACATCTATCTTCCATCTTCTGGAATCCGCATAATGGGCATACATTCTGTATAATTCTGCATTAAACAACGCAGCCTCATCGCCACCGGCACCTGCTCTTATCTCAACAAATACATTTTTTTCATCGTTAGGGTCTTTTGGAATAAGTAGAATTTTTATTTCATCTTCCAGTACCGTTAACAAGGATTTGCTCTCTGATAACTCTTCTTTGGCCATTTCTCTCATTTCTTCATCTGACTCTTCGTCCAACATCATCAACATTTCTTCAATGTTGTTTTTGGTTGCAACGTATTTTTTATACTTTTCAACAATACTCGACAAATCACTGTGTTCCTTCATCAGCTTACGCCATCGATCTTGTTGGGAAATCGTCTCCGGATCATTGATCATCTGAGATATATCTTCATATCTTGCAACCAGACCCTCTAATCTATCAAACATTTTATCACCTCTATTTTGATTTTCATTTTATTTATGACCGATAACCATACGGCTATTTCCAGATAAGTCATTATAGCCTTTTACATTTTGGTACGCATTTTCTTCCATAATTCTACAAACGGCATCCTTTTGATCGTGACCAACCTCAAAAAGTAAATAGCCGCCTTCTTTTAGATAAGGCTTACCCTCAACAACAATACGTCTATAAAATTCTAAGCCGTCCGTTCCGCCATCGAGCGCTAAGTTCGGTTCCCTGTCTTTAACTTCTGTGCTCAGACTGTGTATGGTATTCGAAGGTATATAAGGTGGGTTGGAAACAATCATGTCCACACCCATAGGTGGTACATTCAAAAATAAGTCGCTTTCATAAATAGTAAGTCTATGACTTACATCTAAATTGAGACCGTTCTCATAGGCTATACCCACTGCTTCATGAGATACATCTACACCATATACATAAATCTCTGCACATTCTTTTAACAGTGCTATACCAATGCAACCACTACCACAACACATATCGATAACATCTTTCATTCTTTTTTCTATGATTAATGATATGGCTTTTTCCACCAGTTCTTCTGTTTCAAATCTAGGTATCAAGACATGACCGTTAACCTTGAAATCATAACCATAAAAATTCTGATAGCCAAGTATATGTTGAAGCGGTTCTCCTGCTAAACGGCGCTGTATAAGACTCATAAAACTGAGATACATCTCATCTGACAATGTCTTTCCCTGCATAAGCAAAAGTTCTGTCATACTACACCCGAGTAATTCAGCTAATAACCACCTGGCATCCACTTCGGAATCTTGCTTGTTCGCAAGTTCGAATTCTTTTTTAACATCTGCTAATACCTCATTGATTTTAAGCTGATTCATCTATCGGTTCATCTTTCCATGTGCTTTCTTCTAATACATTCATAAACGCTGTTATGGCAATTTCCACCTGACTTTCATCAGGCTCACGTGTAGTGATTCTTTGTAATGCCATGCCAGGTGATGCAAAAATATTGATAAGACCATTGTCAAACTTACCGAATATTTTCAACAACTCATAGGAAATACCTGCGATCAAAGGCAATGCCAACAATCTAACACCGATGCGTAACCAGAAAGTCTGAACATTAATAATCGTTAATACAACAATACTTACCGTCACAATAATAAAAATAAAATTTGTGCCGCATCGCTTATGGAAACGTGAATGTTTCATAACATTTTCAATTGTTACCTCATCACCGCTTTCATAACAATTAATGGTTTTATGCTCAGCACCATGGTATTCAAACACTCTTTGTATATCCTTCATTCTGGAAATGAGGTAAACATAACCAATCAAAATAAATATTCTAATAATACCATCCATTAGGTTCATCCAACGACCTTCCGGTAAAAATCTTCCCATGATTTGAGATAGGAATGCCGGTACAATAAAAAACAATCCGATGGACAGAGCTAATGCCAGCACCATAGAGATTGCGATGACAATATCATTCATTCGATCTCCAAATTTTGCTTCAAGAAATTTTTCAAACTTTGATGGGGCTTGTTCTTCACCTTCTACTTCAAAAAACTCGGCTGAAAATGTAAGAATCTTCATACCGATGACCATAGATTCCAAAAATGCAACACCACCACGAATCAAAGGTAGCCCCAATACTTTGTAACGTTTTGTCAAACTAACATATTCTCTTTTATCTAATACTATTTTTTGATCGGATGTTCTTACGGCTGTGGCGTATTTCTCATTGTTTCTCATCATGACACCTTCAATAACCGCTTGACCACCAATACTTGGTCTTTCCATAATATCACTTCCATCTATTTATATTTATCTTAAATCCTATAACACTGAGTTAAGATTTCTTTAGTATATCATACTCTTATTAGGGCTGCCAATTAAAATTACCTACTCTATACTCAAACTATAGACATTTAGAAAGACAACACGGATACCTGCTCTTATGATTTTTCTATAATAGGATAGGGTGTCAAAACTAAGTTTCTCAATGTTCACATAGAGAAGCTTAATAGCTTTGACTTTCTATGATAGAAAAGAGCTGAGGAAAACCTCAGCTCTTCATTTTTTTCATTATGCTTCTGTGTTTTGTCTGAATTTACGATTGAATTTATCAATACGCCCACGTGCCTGAACAGATTTTTGTTGACCTGTATAGAACGGATGACATTTTGAGCAAATCTCTACGTGTATAGATTCATTTGTAGTTCCAGTAATAAATTCGTTACCGCAGTTACATGTAACTGTTGCTTGATTATAAACCGGATGAATGCCTTGCTTCATTCTTTTCACCTCTTTCGCCCGTGCTAATATTA
>PGZS01000067.1 GCA_002841435.1 Firmicutes bacterium HGW-Firmicutes-3
GTATGGTCAACTGATCAATAATCCTACCTTTAAAATCAATCAACCTATTTTGTTTAATGCCCGTTTTTAGTATGTATGGATTATTACAGCCATCACATGTTTTGTCTTTAGTCGTAAATATTTCGTAACAATGATCGTAGATATTCATTCGATTCTCTGGAATCTCAAATAGATCCATCAAAGCCTGATTACATCGTATCACTTTCCCTTTACAATCTGTAATCATAAGCCCATCATAACTGTTCTCAATAATTCTTTCTATCCAAAGTTCATTGGTTTCGTAATTGACACTTTGCTCAACCATATCGGTGTACAAAAGGTTATATCTGTCTTTCTCTTCATCCAACTGTTTGTTTTTTTCCTCTAAGACCAACTGCATGGACGTAAGTAAATCAGCTAATTGTTTCACTTCCTTATAGGAACTCACTAAAGCAAAATCATCTTTCAAATCAGCTTTATTCTTTTCAAGCAAAGCCATCATTTCATCAATTGCCTGATTGAGTTTGTCATTTTCTTTATTTCTGTGCCTCAATGAGAGATAAGACGGTATAATTAAATATATTATAATTAGAAAAAGTATCAAAACGCCTTCCATTAATCCTAATCCCATTCTAGTTATCATATATACCATACAGCCTACAATGGGCAGATAAAAAAATATATGTAAAAAAAACCTCCTTTTATGGTCTATCGGTCTTTTGATGGATTCTGTTTTGTTCATATAGCTTCACCTATTTTTCTATTATGAATTGCCTTCATTTTCCATGAATTCATATTCATCAATCTCTTTTTTAATTGCCATCATTTTTCGATCTAATACTTTTATAATCGACGCACATTTTTTTAGTTCTTGGGCAATATGCACAGGGGCTTTATCAAAATATTTGTACCTGAGTTTATGTTCTAAAGTCGCCCAATAATCCATGGCGATGGTTCTAATCTGTACTTCTACCGGCACATGTTCCACACAATCTGATAACTGAACCATTGTATCCACCAATATATGAAGACTTTGATATCCTGATGCTTTTGGCTTCTTAATATAATCCTTAATTTCAATAACCTTAATGTCTGTTTGATGAATAAATGTCTCCAATATACCATAGATGTCTGATGTGAAGGCGCATATAATTCTAACACCTGCTATATCATTTAGATATCTTTTTGCATTGGGAACATTAACCGATTTTTCTTTTTCTTCCAACTTTCTTGCAATACTTTCAAAACTTTTAACCCTTGTCTTGATATGCTCTATCGGATTGTTTTCCCCTGATAATTCATAGATATCAAAGAGCTTATTTAGCTTAATATTAATTTCTTCTATTGCGAAGCCATGAATCAAAAATAGTTGTTCCCATTCTTCTTTTTGCATATCCTGATACATACAAACACCTTCCATCTGTAATGATGCAGCCACCATTTACTAAATCCGCAAAATTTTTTCATGACTTTACGAAAATACGCTTCTATGTTTTAATGAAATTAAGATGTATACAACCATGACCAACAATTAGGAGGAACACAATATGGATAAAATACCAAGTTTTAACGTCAACCATTTAGAATTGCTACCCGGCATATATGTTTCAAGAAAAGACCATGTCGGACAATATACCTTAACCACTTTTGACATTCGTATGACACGACCTAACTTTGAGCCTGTTATACAAACTGCTGAAATTCATGCTATGGAACATATGGGCGCAACATTTTTGAGACAGCACACTGTCTATGGTGACCAAACCATCTATTTTGGTCCCATGGGATGTCGTACCGGTTTTTATCTTATCTTAAAGGGCGATCTCAGTTCAGATCGTGTTGTTGGATTGATTAAAGAACTCTTTGAGCATATGGCTGATTATGATGCACCTTTACCAGGGGCTTGTGCCAGAGACTGTGGTAACTATCTGGATATGAATCTGCCTATGGCAAAGTATGAAGCTCAACGTTTCCTAAAACGCATTGAAAATATTTCGTCCAAACAGCTTAATTATCCGGACTGATTAAATCCATATCGTATGAAGGATATACAGTATGATAAGATGTACCGGATAAAAGCTATAAAAAAGGTATTTCAAATTAATACCTTTTTTGCCGTTGTAGGCAAGTATAATAGGCATGGCGAGAATAGCCAATCCTTGTATCCCACTTCCCATTATGAAATTAACGACACTGGCAGCACCACAAGCTAAGATTCTCCTATCTCTAAAAAAATCAAATGCAAAGATCATTCCTATACCATAAATGCTATAATCTGTTTTTAGTAGAACACTTATGATACCTATTAAACATACGGCAAGTACGCCAACAACCTGGTTGCTAGTTTTATAACGCTTATAGAGCCATAAGCACACCAGACCAAGGAAAAGGGTAAAGAATATATTTTGGCGATAAAAATCAAGTACATTACCCCGAAAAGCTAAGTCATAGGGTATCTCAGAAATCAGTGCAAAAATAGCAAGTCTTATACCAAATTTCTTAATATTTTTCGTATGATGGAAACCTTCAACAATAAGGAAAGCGAATATTGGAAAAGATAACCTTCCAATCATTCTTAGTAGACTGATATCAGGATATAATATTGCACCGATATGATCAATTAGCATGGTCAGACAAGCAATGAGCTTTAAACTGGAATTTGACATATTCATACCTCATCATTCTAATAGGAAAAGAGGGCTAACTAGCCCTCTTTATTATACCATTTATTATTACTTCGTAAAGTATGCTACACCGGAATCGAATATTTTTTGGTCTTGACTACCAATAATGTTGATTGCCACATTCTGACCGATTCTTTCAGAATGTCCCATTTTTCCAAGTACCCGTCCATCCGGACTTGTAATGCCTTCAATCCCATAAACAGATCCGTTAGGGTTAAAGTGTCCGTCCATCGTTGGATTGCCTAATAAATCCACATAAGCCGTAGCAACTTGACCATTATCAAATAAGCTTCTAACCACTTGATCACTGGCTACAAAGCGCCCTTCTCCATGGGACATTGGTATTTTAAATATCTCACCCGGTTTGACGCCAGACAACCATGGAGATTTATTTGACATAATTTTAGTGTTGGCCATACAGGATATGTGCCTGCCGATTGTGTTATATGTTAAGGTTGGCGCATCTGCTGTAAGATCTGTAATATTACCTGTCGGTACCAGACCTAGTTTGATTAACGCTTGAAAACCATTGCAAATACCAATCATTAAGCCATCTCTTTCATGTAAGAGTTCATGAATCGCTTCCTTAAGCACTTCGTTTCTAAATACGGAAGCGATGAATTTTCCTGAACCTTCCGGTTCGTCACCGGCACTGAAGCCTCCCGGAAGCATAACAATTTGACTTTCCCTTATAGATTTTGCCATTGCTTTTAGTGACTTGGTTATATCGCCTGCTTTAAGGTTCCTAAAAACTAAAGTCTCTACTTGGGCACCTGCCTTCTCAAAGGCTCTTCTAGAATCGTATTCACAGTTGGTGCCCGGAAATACAGGTATAAATACTTTTGGCTTCGCGATTTTGTTTTTACAGATATAGATCTGATCATATGTTTTTATATCGTTAATCATTTCTGATACTTCTGTTGAAGCCTTTGATGGAAACACATTTTCTAAGGTTGATGCCCAAGTATCTACAAGCTGATCTATTTCCAGTATATGTTCGGATACTTCAATTGTTGAGTGCTTAGTTGTGGTTCCAACCATCGTAAACCCTTCATTTTCTTCTAGGTCTTCTATAGATATATCCGGTGCTAACTCAACCAATATGGAGCCATAATCAGGGGTAAAGAGCATCGGTCCGACCATGGTGTCTTCAAGTTTAATACCGACTTTATTACCAAAGGTCATTTTACTAATCGCTTCAGCTATACCGCCAATCCCGATTGCATAGGCTGAAAGGATTTCTTTTTTGCCAATCATGTTGTATAAAGTCTCATAATTTTTTTTCATCTGTACAAAATCCGGCAAATCATACTGATCTCTTTTTTGAAGTAAACATGCCACTTTGTGACCGGCAGCTTTGAATTCAGGCGATATAACACGTGTTACATCTACGACATCAACTGCAAAAGAGACTAAAGTTGGTGGCACGTCGATATCATGGAACGTACCGGACATACTGTCTTTACCACCAATAGAAGGTAATCCCAGTGCCATTTGTGCATGATATGCACCAAGCATAGCACTAAAAGGTTCTCCCCAACGGCTAGGGTTATCACCCAACCTTTTAAAATACTCTTGAAATGTAAAACGAATTTTTTTGTAATCTCCACCAGTGGCCACTACTTTTGCAACGGAGTCAAGCACAGCATAAATCGCCCCATGAAATGGACTCCACTTTGACAGATAGGGATTGTAACCGTATGTCATAATGGTGCCCGTTGTGGTTTCACCTTTTTCCAGAGGTATTTTGGCCACCATGCTTTGTGTTGGTGTCAATTGGTACAAACCACCATAGGGCATGAATACACTCCCTGCACCGATGGAACTGTCAAAACGCTCCTCAAGACCTTTTTTCGAACAACTGTTTAAGTCTTTCAGTATGTCAGACCAATGGCTTCTGACCGCATGCTTATCTGAAAAAACATCCTGTCTTTCCTGAAAATAACTTTTTTCTTGAGGTAAATCAACATGAACCTTGGTTTTTGAAGTTGCACCATTGGTATCCACGAAACTTCTGCTCATATTAACAATTGCTTTGTTGTTCCATTTCATGACTAAGCGCTTATCTTCAGTTACGATAGCAACAACAACGGCTTCAAGGTTTTCTTTTTCTGATGCCTCAATAAACCTAGTCACATCCTTAGGGTCTAGAACAACAGCCATTCTTTCTTGAGATTCTGATATAGATAATTCTGTCCCATCCAAACCGGCATATTTTTTCGGCACGGCATCAAGGTCAATAATGAGCCCGTCAGCCAACTCACCGATTGCAACAGAGACACCACCTGCTCCGAAATCGTTACACTTCTTAATCATAGATGCAACGTGCTTGTCTCTAAATAAGCGTTGAATCTTACGCTCTGTCGGCGGATTTCCCTTTTGAACTTCTGCACCACAAGTATGTATAGAGTCTTCTGTATGTTCTTTAGATGATCCTGTTGCACCGCCACATCCGTCTCTTCCTGTTCGTCCCCCCAAAAGTACAATGATGTCACCTGGATCTGAGGTTTCACGGATAACATTTTCTCTAGGCGCCGCTGCTATTACCGCACCAATTTCCATCCTTTTTGCGACATAGTCAGGATGATAAATCTCATCCACTTTTCCTGTTGCCAATCCGATTTGATTCCCATAAGAGCTATATCCATGAGCTGATTGGGTTACAATCTTTCTTTGAGGTAGTTTACCTGGCAAAGTCTGATCAACAGAGGCTGTAGGGTCAGCAGCTCCTGTAACGCGCATCGCCTGATATACATAGGACCGACCAGATAGAGGGTCGCGAATAGCACCGCCTAAACAAGTGGCTGCGCCACCAAAAGGTTCAATCTCAGTTGGGTGATTATGTGTCTCATTTTTAAACATAACCAACCAAGAGGTTTCTCTTCCATCCACATCTACAGGTACAATGATGCTACAAGCGTTGATTTCATCCGAAACCTCTAAGTCCTCTAACAATCCATCTTTTCTTAGTTTTCTCATGGCCAGCAATGCAATATCCATAAGGCATACATCTTTTTCATGAGCCTTATCGCCAAAGACTTCACTACGATCTTTTAAATAATCCATATACGTAGCTTGGACGGCTTGATTATAAAAACCTTCTTCAAATGTTACCGCTTCAATTTTGGTCAAGAAAGTGGTGTGACGACAATGATCGGACCAATATGTATCCAACACCTTGATTTCTGTTATGGTCGGATTTCTTTTCTCATCATTTATAAAATATTTTTGTGTATGGTCTAAATCCTCCATACTCATGGCTAGACCTAATTCTTTCCATAGTGTCTTTAGACCTTTATTATCCAGATTGATAAAACCTTCTAAGGTTTCAACCTCTGTTGGTATATGAAAATCAAGTTCAAGGGTTTGAGGCTTTAACATATCCGCTTCTCTTGAATCCACTGGATTAATGCAATAAGCCTTAATTTTTTCTATGTTTTCCTCGGATAGATGACCTTTAAGAACAATAATCTTAGCGCTCTTTACTACCGGTTTCTGATCGGCATTGATAATCTCGATGCATTGCTCTGTAGAATCAGCTCTTTGATCATATTGACCCGGCAAATACTCAATGCCAAAAGCAACTTCATCCGTACCCATCTCAAATGATTCTTCAAACAGACGATCTACAGGTGGCTCAGAAAAAATGGTATGAAGTGCTTTTTCATAAGCATCATCTGATATATGGTCCACATCATAACGATGTAACAATCGTAAGCTCTCAAGGGTCTTGATGCCAAGATTCTCTTTTATATCCTGCAGCAACTGCTGACTTTCAACATGATACCCTGTTTTTTTCTCTACAAATATTCTTCTTATGGCTTTCATAGTGCCTCCCAATCTATTCAAACTTTCATGAAGTGTTCTTGCTTATTCGTTTACTAATTCAGCTTATCATGATAATATTAAGTAGTAAAATTAATAATACTAATAGATTCTATAAGGAGTGCTTATCATGGATGTGAATCTGGAACTTTATAAAGTTTTTTATCATGTGGCAAAACATTTAAGCTTTTCAGTAGCTTCTCAGGTACTCTTTCTTTCACAATCGGCGGTCAGTCAAAGCATCAAACAACTTGAGTCAAAACTGGATACGCCTCTTTTTAACAGGAGTACTAAACAAGTCACTTTAACACCTCAAGGTGAAAAGTTAATGGAATATATAGAGCCTGCTCTTCATTTGATTGCCGGTGGCGAGTCCTACTTAAAAGAAACCATGACCTTGAATCGAGGGCAATTGCACATCGGCGCCAGCGATACCATATGTAAATACTATTTATTGGATTACTTCAAAAAATTTCATGATTTATATCCCGGTGTCGAAATACGTGTTACCAATCGTACCTCTTTGCAATGTGTTTCACTCCTTAAAAAAGGTCTTGTGGATTTAATTGTAACCAATCTTCCCAATCCATCCATAAATGATGATATGCATGTTATGCCTGTTCTCACCTTCCAGGATGTCTTTATTGCCAGTAATAAATACAAGATTGATGCCGGTCCTCATTCACTACCGACTTTATCAAAGCACCCTATTTTAATGCTTGCCAGACAAACCACAACCAGCATCTATTTATATCAGCTCTTCGAATCAGAAGGTCTTCGTATAGCGCCCTCCGTAGAACTTGGGAGTATAGATCTGCTCATTGATTTAACCGGAATTGATCTTGGCATTTCTTTTGTACCGGATTTTTGTATGAAAAACCGACCGGATTTACGTATACTGGAGACAACTAGGCCCATTCCAAGAAGACAACTGGGCGTGGTCATTCCCGAAAAACGCCCCTTATCAGAAGCCTCAAAAAAATTCATTGCACTGTTATCCTAATAGATTACAAGGATCTTATCTTTTTCATTTTTTAGTTTCTTATAATCTTATTTTAATATATAAATGCTATGATTAGGATGTTAAATACAAAAAATATACTATTTACGATAAAGGAGTCGATTATTCATGAAAAACAATAAAACAGCAGGTTTGCTATTGATACTTTTTGGCTCCCTATATCTGGTTCTTCAGATTCTTAGCCAATTAGATATCTTGACCTTGAATTTTTGGGATTTATGGCCTTTAACCACTATTGCCATCGGTATTGCTTTTGAAGCCCTTCATTATGGCACAAAAAAATATCCGGGATTTCTAATTCCCGGAGGTATTTTCACCACTATCGGTTTGCTTCATCTTTTTGAAGTCATAACCCGCTGGCAATTCGCAGGTTATACTTGGCCCATTTATATCTTATCCATATCCATCGGTTTTTTTCATCATCATATCGTCACAAAAGAACAATGGTCCAAAGTCATCGGTATTATCTTTTTTACAATATTTGCTTTCAACGCATTTATTGTTGCTACCATCCTATTTAACAGTATCATTAGCTTTAACTTTGTTTTCTCAATCATTATTATTATTGTTGGCTTTCTACTCATACTAAAGGCAAGGCCCGGAAAATAAGAAGCATGGCTTCGTCCTGCTTTATAACATTATCGTCCAAATATAGAGAAACGCGACTTAGTCGCGTTTCTCTATTCGTGTCTTTCGACTTCAAACCTATATAATGTAAAACTACTGTCTTTAATAATACCGGCTTTCTTTTTGGCGATTTCCACTTGTTGTAAAGTGGTATCTATTCCTTCAAGGTTCGGTAATAATAAACCTCTTTTATAACCTTCTTCAACAATAACACCATATTTTTTAACATCCAAGTCATCCATGGATTCTATTTTTTCTGATGGATATAACCGATCGACTTTTATCTCTAGTGTCGTCAATTCTTTTTCTTCAATAGGATTAAACCTAGGATCACTTGAACAAGCACTGATGGCATTGTGTATGATTTCATCCAACAGGTCTTTACAAACCGCTTCTATTGTACCTATGCATCCCCTGAGATTGCCTTCTTTATGTATGGATACAAATGCGCCTGCTTTTTGATTCATCAATTCTTTTAGGGTATCCTCTTCGACAAGCACCATAGCCGCTTCTCTGCTTATTTTTTTACTTGTCCTTACATAATGTTCTATTGTACCTCTTGCAATCTTAACGAAGCCGTCTTCTGTCTTTTTTTTATCCTCATAAGCCTTTAATGCTTCCTCGTCCCATTGTACCAGTTTTGATTTAACCAAAGTAGTAAAATCATTGGCCAAGTAACCGGTTAGATAACCTACGCCAAAAGGTCCTTCATAGCTTATGACCTCACTGTGATAATCATAGCCATCCATAATGCCAAACCCCATTAGATAAGAGTTCAATCCACATTGGGCCGCATCTGAGACCTCTTTTGGTGTTAATTTTAATAGAATTTCCGGTGACTTTTCTGTTATTGCTTCTACAACCAAGGCATCGAAGAGTTTTCCATAAGGATTATAAGTATAGGGTCCATCATCGGTCAAAGCATGGGATAAATCTCCACTACATATAATTACTACGGTTTCATCAAAACTCATAATAACATCTTTCATGGCAACACCATAATTATAATGTTCCCGAGCACCAAGCCCACATGGGGTCACATGTACCAGCTGATACCCCTCATAAACTTCATCTACAAAATACAAGGGCACCAGTGCACCATGGTCAATCTTCACCTGTGTACCATAGCTCCTTGCCATTACTTCATCCAGCACAACAGACACTAAGTCTTTTTCTTCCCAGGCTATTTGTATCAAATGTGTTAAGGGAAGATTTATCTTTTTTGACATGCTTACTTCAGAAATGCCAAAGCCATTTAAATCTCCCTGAACATAAGATGTTCCTAACATGCTGATACCATTACTAAAACTATGACCATGGGGGGTGATCACAACAATGGTTTCCGGTCGGATTTTCTTAATTTTTTGGGCTATGGTTCTGTAGCCGTCTAAAGTTTTACTAATAACCCTTTCTCTACCTTGACCAACCTCCGGTATAGCTACGGGTGGGTGTGGTAAAAAAAATACTTCTATGGATTGCATCTAATCACCTACATTTCCTAAATATACATGGGTAAACAACTGTCGTGCCGCTTTTTGCATTTGTATCATAAGGTCTATGTCAGTCGCTGGTAAGTCATATTCATATGCCGGGAAATATCGGGATATGTGTATCGGCACATCACCCACTTCCGAAAAAAGCCATGGTAAAAAACGTCTCATTTCGTGCAAATTGTCATTGAGTCTCGGTACAATCAACATCGTTAGTTCTATGTGTGCCGTCACTTTAGCACTTTTTATAGTATCTATAATCGAGCCAAGACGACCACCACACATATCCAACATTTTTTGATCATCATATGTTTTTAAATCAATATTCATGGCGTCTATATAAGGTAATAACTTTAACAAAGGTTCTTCATTGATATAGCCATTGGTTACCAATACATTAGCAATCCCTTTTGAATGGGCAATCTTGGCTGTTTCATACACCATCTCATAGAATACTGTAGGTTCATTATAAGTATAAGCAATGGCTTCTAAGTCATAAGCAATGGCCTGAGCCACAATTGCTTCCGGCGTCATAGTAATCACCCTTGGCTTTTCTCGGCTAATACTGTAATTCTGGCAAAAAGGACATTTAAGGTTACAACCATAACTACCAAAGGATAGAATCTGTGAGCCTTGTCTCCAATGGGCTAAGGGTTTCTTTTCAATTGGATCAATCTGTATACCAGATACCTCGCCAAAATTCAGTGCTATGAGTTTACCATCATAATAACCTCTTGTTTGGCATAAACCTTTATGGTCGGGTTTGATGATACAGTTGTTAGGACATAGTTGACAAATAGCCCGTTCTTCAATAACCTTATAAAACATTGCCTCTTTCATAAACGCCTCCCCAATATCCTTTAAAAACTGACCTAATTTGTCTTTAAAATATCAAGCAATTCACCAGGTGAAGATTTAATTTTCATAGCTTCCACAACTAACTTTGTTTTACTGTTATCTCCGATTATAACTGCACCAATTAAACCTTGATTCTTAAAAAATAGTTTCTTATAGATACCATTTGCCAAGTCTTCAAAACCCAAAATGGCAACATCATCACCTTCATCATAATTTACATGACCTATGGAAAAAACATTCATACCCAAGCCGTTAAAGGTATTAGAAGGTATAAAATCCTTATAGGTTAATTTATCCCCTACAGCATTTGCACCTGCTACATTGCCTTGCTCCATGGCTTCAGGCCATATGCCATAGTTTTTCTCTGAAAACTGAGCAACATCACCGGCTGCATAGATGTCCGGATGACTTGTCTGCATGTGTTTGTTGACAATAATACTTCGATCATATTCTAACCCAGCTTCTTCAGCCAGATAACCTTCTGATACAATGCCTGCAGATATGATAACTAAGTCAGCCGGAATCTTACGACCATCCATCAATTGAACATATTCTGCTTTATGATGCCCAATAATCATAGAAACGGCATTGCCCTTTGCTAGTTGTATGCCTTGCTTTATGATACCATCTTCAAAAATATGGGCGCCTTTTTCATCAATCTGCCTTGGTAGTAATCTGTTGGCAAGTTCAACCACGGTTATATCAAGCCCAAGTGCCTGTAGCTGATCTGCAGCTTCAAGTCCTAAGAGACCGCCGCCGATGATGACAGCCTTTTTACAATCTTTGGCATAGTCTTTGATTTTATCAGCATCTCCTATGTTCCGAAGGGTAAACACACCTTCATAATCAGCATTTTTAATCGGCGGTATAAAACTTCTGCTACCAAGGGCCAAAATCAACTTATCATAAGCCATCGTCTCACCCTGAGTGGTTTTTATGGTTTTATCTTCTGCATTTATTTTTGTGACCGTCACACCCAGTTTTAACTCTATCTCCTGGTCTTCATACCATTTATGCTTATGCATATATATTTTTTTAAGGACTTCGTCTTGTGCTATATACTCTGAAAGTAACGGCTTATAATATATAACTTGCTTTTCTTGATCAAGTATGGTCACTTTCACCTCTTGATTACGTTTACGGATGGCTTTTGCCGCAGATATCCCTGCTGCACCATTGCCTATAATAATAATTTTCTCATTGTTGTTTGTATCTAATTCTACTACTTTCACTTTGTCTTCCATACTATACTATGTCCTCCTTGTTTCAGACGAATTTATCAATTGATAATCATTTTCTATTGACTGATAATATTGTAACATGTAATGTGTTGGATTTCTATAGCATTTTAAAAGACCTTGTCAGATTTCTCTAACAAGGCCATATCAGGAGGTTTTATGTTTAATTATAGCGTTTAAATCCTTGTAATCCATATAGTATATGGTCTTGCATTGCTTTTTTTGCCTTTTGAGGTTCTCTTTTTTTTATGAATTCGACAATGCTTTCATGTTGCCGTAATACTTCTTCTGCTGATTCCGGATTGTCCTTAGTTTTCAAATACCCACCAACTATACCTTCATTAATAAGTGGTACAATCCTATTCATGATGATGTTGTGACTTGCATCTGCAATGGCAGTATGGAAGGCAATATCTGCTTCTGTATGATTCTTACCGGATTTAATTTGTTCTGCGACTCTTTCGTAAGTCTCAAAAATCTTATCAAAATCGGATTGCACGCCTCTTTCTACCGCCAGCTTAGTCATCTCCGGTTCAAGCAATAGCCTTATTTCAAAAAGGTCCATAAGAAGCCGGTCCTCATTAATAAAATCCATACCTAAAGGGTCTTTTGTTAGGCCAGGCTTCTCGGATACATAAGTACCTTTACCTCGTCTTACCTCTAATATATTCGTGGAGACCAAGATCTTTATTGCTTCTCTTATGGTAGAACGACTTACATTCACCATCTGAGTCATTTCTATCTCATTGGGTAGTTTGTCACCAGGATGATAGTCTTTATCTAAGATCATTTGCTTTATATTTTCTGCAACTCTTTGTGAGAGTATCGATTTGTCATACATCTTCAGACCTCCAAGATTTCTTCATACTGATACTAC
>PGZS01000288.1 GCA_002841435.1 Firmicutes bacterium HGW-Firmicutes-3
TAAAAACATAAAATCGGCAGAAGTGGATAGACTTTTCGAAGCCATCTTAAGTTTAAAAGATCCGAAAGAATGTTATGCTTTTTTTGAAGATATATGTACCGTAAATGAGTTACATTCCTTGGCACAGAGACTACAAGTTGCAAAGATGCTTAGAGACCATAATACGTATCTGGAGATTGCAGAAAAGACCGGAGCATCTACAGCCACCATATCAAGGGTAAACCGCTCCCTTAATTATGGTAATGACGGGTATGACATGGTATTTGATAGGGCCAAAAATACATAAGAAGCCAAAATAAAAATTAAAAAAAAGAAGAGGTTGTACCTGAAGGTATAACCTCTTATATCTTGTTTTATATTAGGAAAATACTACTTTCCTAATATAAAACAAGATATTTAATTTAGCGCGTGCGCTATACATGCTTATGAGATTGGTTTCTTAGGTGTTTTCTTTCTCACTTCAGGGCGACTTGTATCCGGCTTTTTAGGTCTTGGTGCTTTAGGTTTTTGCCCTGCTTCCTTAGAAGGATGTTTGGTTAAGTAGTTATCAATTAATTGAGTGGCCATGTGTTTTTGCGCTGTTGCCTGAATGGTCAATAGGTAAGCCGTTGTAAATATGGATAGCTTTTCACGTTCAGCATCACTAAACTCCGGAAACAAGTCTTTTCCGACTTTGACTGTGTGATTGACTTGATTGGCAAGACTGTCAAAATGCATGGTCTGCGTCTCCATGATGCGGTCTAGGAAAGCTTCCATAGACAGAGGTGACTTATCCTTCATGACAATATCTTTGACTGGGTCCAACAACTTTTTAATATCTGGTATGGATAGAATATTTTTAAAATAATAAACAAACAGCAGCAGAATTAGGTGGTCATGACCGTATTTCTTCTTAGCTGTCGGTGGCAGAATATCACATTTACTATAGTTGTTGATCATGGTTTTGGTGAGAATCTTTTCTTCTTCTGTACGCTTAAAAAGACCAAGGTGATCATCCATAAAGGTTGTAACCTGGTCCATGTAAAGTTCTATATTGGGTATGTCCTTAGCATGGACATAGTGTCTGGATTTTATGAAGACCAATAGGTCCTCTATAAGTTTATCATAAGGTTTTTTACTCATATTAACACCGCCTCAAGAATATTATATAGTAATCAATACTATATGGCAAGCATTATGAAAGTAAGATCATATTTAGAAACAGATATTATATATGATAAATATCCAAAAAGACATGGAAAAAAAGCCGGAAATATGCTATGATAAACGGGTTGAAAATAGGCACGTCCGTTCTTATTTTCAATATTTTTTATACTCAAGGAAAGTTTTAGTATAGGATTTTCCCCTCCGTGAACAATTTGCAAGCAAAATGCGACAAAGTCGCTTTGTTCTTCTCAAGGAAAGTCTATGCTATGTTAATGCGTTGAAGCGCCGCATTAACTATCAAGGAAGTCTTTCCTGCCGGAACAATTTGCTTTGCAAAGCGAGGCGTAGCCTCTTTGTTCTTTATTAGGAAAGTTCTACTTTCCTAATAAACAAGAAGAAACAAGGAGCATATTATTTTGGGCATAAAAAATAAACCTTGGATATACTCAAGAAAAAAT
>PGZS01000068.1 GCA_002841435.1 Firmicutes bacterium HGW-Firmicutes-3
TTTCATCTTTCCCCCACATGAGGCACAAGGAATCATAAGTGATTCATCAAACTGTGCCTCTATGGTTTCTAGGATTTCATCATCTTCACCGACGATATAGTCTGTCAATTCCTTCTCTTGTATATCTTTCATGGCTTATTCCTGTGTTTTTTCGCCACAATGTGGACAGAATTTTGTACCGGGTTGTACTTTTTCTCCACACTTAGCGCAGTTGAATTCAAGGGCTTGGCTGGTACCACAGTCCCCACAAAATTTGGCACCCATTTCAAGTGTATGACCACAGGAAATACAAGTATTAACAAGGCTATTTCCACATTCCGGACAGAATTTTGTACCCTTATTCACAAGGACATTACACTTTGGACAGTTGATTTGCGCCACAGTAGCAACTTGATCTGTCGTTTCTTTGGGCGATACAGGTGTTGACATCGCCTCCTTCATCATTTCACCGATGCCCATACCGGCACCTAAACCGGCACCCATACTAGCCATGCCACCGCCTGTATTTTGAGAAGCATCGCGAATGGCTTCAGCAGACTGAAATTTAATATATTGGTTAAGATCGCCAAGTGCACCCATTTGTGTACGTTTATCTATGGCTTGTTCAACCGACTCGGGAAGGGATAAGTTTTCAATAATAAAATCCGATATAGCGAGACCGAATATTTCAAACCGCTCCATAATGCGAGCCATAGCCATTTGACCGATTTCATCATACTGGGTGGAAAGATCCATGGCTGCAATTTGTGATTCTGCAATAACATCAGAAGTACTGGAAACAATAAGACTTTTTAGATGTTCTGTGATTTTATCAACGGTGTAAAAACGATTGGACCCAAACACTTCCTTTAAAAATACAACAGGATCCCCCACTCTAAAAGCGTAGACACCAAAGCCACGTAATCTTAGCATACCAAAATCTTGGTCACGCATCATAATCGGGTTGGATGTACCCCATTTTTGGTTGGTAAACTGTTTTGTATTAACAAAATAGACATCGGTTTTGAAATGATTCTCAAATAAATGTTTCCAGTTAGACAAAGATGTCAGTATAGGCATGGTATCGGTAACAAGCGAGTATTTTCCGGGTTCATAAACATCAGCGATTTGGCCTTCATACACAAAAACAGCAACTTGTGAAGGTCTTACGATTAATTGTGCCCCTTCTTTAATTTGTTGTTTTCCTTCAATTGGAAATTTATAAACCATTGTATCTTGGGAAGCATCTTCCCAGTGAATGACCTCAATAAATTCCCCTTTTAAAAATTTAAATAATCCCATTTCTATTCTCCTCCTAAAAAAATTTTTTGATATTATGAATTAACCTAATCACGATAAATACATCATGAAAAGCAATTTACAAAGCAACTACATTGTTCGAATACTTTGATTCTACGCAACCTATAGGATTTATTTTACGATTTTCAAGATATCGTTCATGTCATAATAGTAGAAAGTGTCCTTATCATATCGGTAGAGTAACTCAGAAGCCCGTGGTAAGGGATCAACCTGAATAATCTGCCTGAGCAGTGCGGCCTCATTCATATGATCTTTGGAAAAGATAACTAAATCTGCATTAGGTATCGCGGTCAAAAAAGTTTCACCAAGCCTTGATTTTACAAGATCAAGCAAGCTATTTAAACATAACAGGGAACCGCTATAATTATTACCATAAACCATGTAAACATCCAAATTTTCGTCAGGCTGTTCAAGTGACCATTGAAGACTTGCCAGGTTTTTATAAGCGGCATCGTGAATCATGTCCAGACTTATGTTTTTATCCTCATCCAACAGATGCTTTGTCAATAGTCTTTTGCTGGTTCCTGTGTCTTGAACATAACATAAATTAAGATTAAGGAAGTAAGAACGACATAACCACTCGGGTGCATCGACTAGGTCCTGCTGACGTTTGACGAGAGGATAAATTTTGTCGAAATCAATTTTACCTTCATCCGTATGTTCAAACTCATTTATGGAGTCCTGAATTCGATTAAGTATAGCAACATAATTGTTATTGGTTTTATAATCTAAAAACAACTCCTTGATAACAAGTTCAACGATGTATCCATCACATAAGATACGAATGTGATGGCCGCTTTTATCTATATGAGAATGCTTGTACATATGACTTAAGTCTTCTAAAAGCTTAAGGCCAAAATTTTCTAAAGTGAGCATAACAACCTCCTATGATGATTTACGCATACAAATTATGGTTAAGGTATCAAAATTTAGTGAAACTTCAACGATATAGAATGGACACCTTAGCCAATTATAACATAAAAAGGCGTGATAAAAAGAGACAAAGTAGCAATCAAAGATGAAAATCTGAGGTTGCTACTTTTTTGATACCTTTGCAGTAAGTCTTATGAAAACCCATGCGTGGACTTAGTTACAACGGCCTCTGATTCATACATCCATGTAGGAAAAGTCGGCGGTTTACATCCCTGTAAACTGGCTTATGCAACTAAATCCACTCCTGGAACTTCATAATCTGTAAGCGAGATTACTTGTCATTTATTTTGTTGAATTGCACTATTTATAATAACAAATTAACGCATTAATGTTCTAATGTAATTAGAGATGGAGATGCTTTATGCCAACGAAAAAAGAAACTGATCAAAGAAGACTTATTGAATTTGCAGTGCTGGAAGAGCTCGTTCCAACAAATCAACTAGTGCGCCAAATAGACGTTGCAATCAATCTTGACTTTATTTATGAACTCGTCAAAGACACTTATTGTGAAGATGACGGAAGACCTTTGTTACAAAGAGTATAAATCTAATCCGGAAAAATGCATTACCAGTTTATACGCCGTCTTTGGAAAGAAGAGTTTATAACACTAGAAGCTTTTATTTATCGACGGCACCAAGATTGAAGCCAATGCCAATCGATACACTTTTGTTTGGCGAGGAAGTGTCAACTATCATTTTGCCGGATTGTTAGAGGGCATTGACAGCCTTTATAAGAGATATAGTGACTTCATAAAATCTGGCGACTATCACACGAAATAAAAATTACCCAAAGAGCAAATATTTATTATTGAAGGTATGGACCGTGTAAGAGAAATTATCGAAAAAAACCGAGAACGAAAGTTAACTAAACATAAAAAAATCTCCAATAACAGCATTATTGAGATTGATCACTGCTCGCCTCTTGAACTATTAAATTTACAGGTTCAACTGATGAAAATTGCTAAAGTCGAAGAAATCCTTTTTGCTTATGAAAAAGGTCATAAGAAATCCGAACTTCAAAAGCTATATGAAGAGATTGATGACTGCGGCCAGAAATGCACAAAGACAAAGCCTGGCACTTCCACTTTCTCATAAGCGGCATCGATGACAGAAAAATAGTCTACACAGGCAAAGTCGGCAAAGGCAAATATGTCATGAGCGAACTCAAGGCTGAACTCATGGGCTTCACAGGAAAAAAGATATATGCCCATGAAAAATACAATTTCGGCTATTTTGAAGTCAGTAAGATAGAGGACTCAAAGAAGGCATCCAACTACATAACAAAATACATCACAAAAGACCTGTTCAAACTCACAAGCGGCGACAAAAGAGTCAGAAGGTACTGGCTCTATGATAACGAGTACATCAAATCAAACATATCAAAGAGAATATCGGTCATGAAAGGTGTGAAAAAACAAATCATCATACTCGATGATGACGAGATAGCAACCATCATCTATAGCACAAAAGGCACAACAGAACGAGCATGGCGTAAAAGAGCCTACCCACACTTATTCAGACATCCATGCATAACCAGAATGTGCCTATACACAGACAACATCTTCCAAGTGCAGAGGTTGGCCGGACACAAAGACCTGGTAACCACCAGACGATACCATCATGTTGTCTTATCCTATGATCATATGAAGCAGAACTACTCAAAAACATCACAGTTACTTGCAGAGATTAAGTTACCAAGTTTTCGAATAAATAAATATAATTTATAGTAAATCGTAATAAGTAAGATGATTAATTATATTAATCAGCCTATTATAACGTAAGTAACTATAGTAATCTAAAATGATTACTATAGTTACTTACGTTATAACTAAAGTAATCAAAATTTTACATAGTGTATGCATGTAAAAGCATACATAGCCTACTACAGAGTGTATATTATGAATTAAGCTGAAATAAATAGGACCTTGACACAAATAAGGAGAGGAGGTTACTATTACATGGACTAATCGGTTACTGATAAAAAGATAATAATATGAGGAAAAAGAGGAGATTATTTATGAAAGGTTTTATAATGATAATCATAATGGTAGTTGTAAATATTGCCGTCCTTATTATTTCTAAGAATAGTAAAACTTTTTTTATTACCTGTGCAATTTCACATATATTTATAACTTTGATTGCAAATTACAGACAAGATTTATTTGGTGGTAAAGGGGAGAGGTATACTTTATTTGAGTTATTGAAAAAGAACGTATTTTTCATTCTAGCATTCATTTATATCATAATACAAATTTTTTAGATACTATACACGGAGTAGAATTGGTAATGATTAAGTTCGTATAATGATGTGAAAAGGAAAATGTACCCCAAAAGGTAGAGACTAACAAAAAAGGTCTCTACCTTTTTTGTATTGTATATAAAAACAATGAACTGTACATTCTCTCCTGTCTATAGTATACGGTCTACCGTATACTGTCTATAACCCCAGGCATAAAAATAGAGACACCATGAATGGTGTCTCTTAGGCTGTAGACAAAGTAGTAACCAAAGATGAAAATCTTGAGGTTGCTACTTTTTTTACTTCCATATCAGTAGGTCGTATGAAAACCCTTACGTAGATTGGTTACAACGGCCTCCGATTTCCACATCCATGTAGCCTTGCTTATGCAATCAATCTTGATTTTATTTATGATATTGTTAAAGATACCTATTGTGAGGATAACGGAAGACCAAGCATTGATCCAGTTGTACTTATGAAGATTGTTCAAATACAACATATTTTTGGAATACCTTCCATGAGACAAACTATTAGAGAGCTAGAAGTAAATATGGCTTATAGATGGTATATAAGTTATGGCTTATATGAAAAAGCACCTCATTTTTCGACCTATGGCATGAATTATATAAGAAGATTTAAAGAATCAGGATTGGCAAAAGAAATTTTTAATAAGGTACTACAACAGGCTGTGGCAAATGGCTTTGTCCATCCAGAGCAAGTATATATTGACGCTACTCACATAAAGGCTAATGCTAATAAAAAAAATACACAAAAGAAGAAGTCGACGTAACAGCAAGGTATTATCAGAATGAGCTCGATGAAGAAATAGCCAAGGACAGAGAAATACATGGAAAGAAACCTTTAAAAGATAAAGATGATCAAAAAAAAGTCCGAATAGTCAGCAAGACAGATCCGGATTGTGGTATGTTTTATAAAACAGAAAAAGAAAAGATGTTTGCCTATTCAGTAATAACGTATGTGATGACGGTAACTTCATACTTGGATTCGCAGTAAAACCTGGTAATGTACACGATAGTAGTTTTTTAATGAAGTTTATAACAATGTTATAAAAATGTTCAAAGAGGATATGAAAATAGTGGCCGTTGACGCTGGCTATATAACCCCACATATATGTAAATCTATACTAGATGATCAATTGTTGCCGTCAATACCCTACAAAAGACCGATGACAAAAAAGGGCTTTATGAAAAAGCACCAGTATGTTTATGACGAATACTATGACTGTTATATCAGTGAAAAAAATGAATTGCTTATGTACAGCACTACGAATAGAGACGGTTATCGAGAATATAAATCAGACGCTGAAAAATGCAAAAATTGTACAATCCTAGATCAGTGTACGAATAGCATGAATCAGCAAAAAGTCATAACAAGACATGTTTGGCAAGATTATATTGATGAGGCACAACATCTTAGACATGTTAATACTATTAAAGGTGCTTATAAAAGAAGAAAAGAAACAATTGAAAGAGTCTTTGCAGATGGAAAAGAAAAGCATGGCTTAAGATATACACAATTACGTGGAATAACAAACGTTATAACAGAGATAACGCTTAAGTATGCTGCAATGAATTTGAAAAAACTAGGAAAACTGAAATGGATATGGGCCTAATATAGGCTTATTTTTTTGTCAAATGGAGTAACCCTTCAGATATAATCATGTACTTATTATAAAACAAAGAAATAACCACCATTATAATTATCAATGGCGGTTTATCTACAGTCTGAGTTAAGCTATTAACCATAACTTAACTAGTTTTTTTATGAGATTCAAGTATAATAAAAGTAAAGTCTTATTATATAGATTATACTAATTAATACTAATTGGTATGATATTCATTTTTTAATATAGTTTGTAACTGGCCTCAATAGGTGTTAAAATGTACTTAATAGTCTTCGTATATCAAATTCATTCTTTTGCAGACATCATTTGGTTCCCAGACAATATTCTAATAGTTGTTAATTAATCCTACCAAAACTAAAAATCCCCACGGAGGTGGCTCTTTATGAAGAAGCACATGTCAATAAGAATCAAGATTCTAGCTATATTTTTACCCATTATTATCATTGTGGCCATAAGCATAGCAGCGTCTAACATCATAGATTCACAAAAGGAAATCACCACTCAAATTGCTGAGAAGGTGGATTATAATCTAAAATATCTGGTTGAGAGTATGGAACATGAATTTACCTCTCATAGTCAAGTCGCCAAATCAATAGGAAACATCTATGCAAGTTATGGAAGCGAGATGACAAAAGAGGATTACAGTAAGGTAATCGAAAGTATATTGCCTCTTAATCCCAACACACTAGGGTCAGGATTGTGGCTTGAACCTTATACCTATAATGCGAATACACAATACTTTGGCCCTTATCTCTATAAAGATGGCGAAAATATTGTCTATACTGAGGATTATGAAGGTCCAGAGTATGACTATCCATCTAATGACTGGTACTTAATAGGTAAAAATGCGGAGAATGGTGTAGGGTGGACGGATCCTTATTATGATGAGCTTTCAGGGATTACCATGATTACCACATCTGTTGCAATAGGTTCAGGTGACAATGTACTAGGCGTAGTATCTGCGGACTATGATTTGACAACCATACAAGAATTGATTGACGGTGTTAGAATCGGTGAGAATGGTTTTGCCATGTTATTAGATAGTCAGGGTAATATTTTGGCACATCCTATTAAAGAAAAACAAATGAGCATAAACATAGCAGAGGATGAAGAACTGAAGCAGATGCAGGAAGCTTTAACGACTAACAGCGAAGGTATGGAAATCATTGATATAAACGGTGAGTCCAGTGAGGTTTATTTCACAACTTTACCAAGTACGAGTTGGCAACTATTAATTAGTATACCAAGAAGTGAGCTCTATTTTGGTGTACAGCAAATGATTCTAAGAACGCTATTCATCGTAGGTGGCATTTTAATCTTATCGGGTATTTTAATTTATCTTTTCAGTGAGATATTTATCACCCGTCCGATTATCAAAGCTTCAGAATACTTGAATACGATTGCTGATGGTGACTTTACACAGCAAATTGATCAGAAATATCTATCTAGAAAAGATGAAATCGGGTCAATAATTGGTGCTATAAACAGTATGAATATATCCCTTAAGGATTTGATCAACAACATTAAACAAGAGTCTTATAGCATTAAAAAAGAAGTCGAAAATGTTATGGGAAATGTCAATCACCTTAACAATAACTTAGAAGAAGTGGCATCTACAACTGAAGGTCTAGCAGCCAATATGGAAGAGACTGCAGCTTCATCCCAGGAGATGTCAGCGACTTCTCAAGAGATTGAAAAAGCGGTTCAATCCATTGCAGAACGTTCACAAGATGGTTCGATTGCGGCAAGCGAGATAAGTAAGCGTGCTGAAAAAACCAAGCTAGATGTTAATATGGCTCAGAAAAAAACTTCAGAGATATTCGAGAGTACCAAACAAAGACTTGAACATGCGATTAACGAGTCCAAAGTTGTGGAGCAGATTGACATATTGTCTGAATCCATTATGCAGATAACGGAGCAGACCAATTTGTTAGCACTTAATGCAGCCATAGAAGCGGCAAGGGCAGGCGAGTCTGGAAGAGGTTTTTCAGTGGTTGCCGATGAGATTAAGAAACTAGCTGAGCAATCTAAGAATACAGTACTTAAGATTCAAGACGTTACAGCCAAAGTAACAGGTTCAGTGGAGAATCTCTCCGGTAGTGCTCATGAACTACTTGAATTTATGTCGGTTGACGTTAATAATGACTACAAATCCATGTTGGAAATTGCAGATCATTATAGCGAAGATGCCGGTTTTGTGGATGATTTGGTAACAGAGTTTAGTGCGACATCGGAAGAGCTTCTGGCTTCACTTCAAAGTGTTTTAGATACTATTGATGGTGTGGCAGCAGCAGCAAATGAAGGTGCAGGCGGTACGATTGCTATTGCCAATCGAATTAATGAGGCCAAAAATCAAGCGAAAGGTGTTCAAGATGAGATTGGTAATACGAAGAAAAGTGCAGATGGTCTTAAAATGGAAGTGGATAAATTCCGAGTCTAAATAGTAAGGCTAATGACAAATTCTAGGATAACCCATGTGTTTAAAGTCTCTAAGTGAAAAAGCTTAGAGACTTTTTTTCTCAAGTAATGGTTCATAGATGCCGATGAAATAGATGAAGAATGGAGATGGTAAAATGACCCAGGGTATACATATACGCATGGAAAATCAACCCAGTGTTGAATCGAATATAAGAGAAAACGCATACTCAAAAGGCATGGTACTAAATGCTCAAGTGGTGAAGAAACATGATGGCATGACAACCATCATGTTAGATGAGCGCCTCATTGAGCTCAAAAATCACATACCGGTTGTTGAAGCTATTGGTGAAGATATATTACTTGAAGTGACAAAAGTCAAAAAAGATAGTATAGAACTAAAGTATTTACCGCCTAACCAATCTGCAGAGGATACAGGGTCTATCCCAGACCCATCTGGTAGAAAAAAATCCTTGGAGGTATCTGCGTCCTATCCGAAGGAACTGATTCGTGCAATCAAACCCCTTGACGTATCTGAAGAAAAAGCATTGTTTAAGATGGTAGAACAAGTTAAGACAGACTTAAGCGAATTGGTGAATAAAATGACCTCTGATGATGTGAAAACCATGCTTCAACAAGAGCTAAATATCAATAAGTTAAGTATCAGTCTTATAACCCAAGTGGTACGAAACAATAAGGAAGCCATCTATAACCATGACCTTAAAACCATCAAAGAAGCGATAAATATAGAAGTGAATCATTATAAAGGGCAATATAAGGATGTGGATCAATTAGAAAGAATTATTGGTCATCTTAAAGCCAGTGACATGCCTGTTAATAAGAAAAATCTAGATAAGATCAATGAAGTATTAGGACAGCTTAAGACGATCCTAGCTCAATCCGACGCTAAAGGCGTTACCTTAGTGAGTAATAAAGCACCAACAACCATTCAGGAAGCTTATAAAGCGATTCATACACCTTTACCACAAGTTACACATTTGGATATGGGGCATGAAGATATGACGAAGATGGTTAAAGAATACTTGGAAAAAAATGAAATGGAACCGACATTAAAAGCCATAGAAGTCACCAAAGAAATGATTTCTCGTAATATAGATATTACAAAAGACAAGATAGATTTTATGCTAAATCCAAAGGGGAAAATGGCTGAGGTAGATATGGATGATACCTTAAAAAATATCATCCATCAGATGAAGCATAATCAGCCTGCGGATCAGGTGGTTCTAAGTCCACTAGATCATTTGCATACGAACAATAAAGAGACAATCAAAGAACAGAGCACTTTACATATGGATTCTGTTGTCTTAATCAATAAACTACATAAGATACAGGACTCACATATCTTATGGGCCACAAAAGATGACTCGCCTATGACCTTAGAGCAACTGTTCAAGGGTCAAACGGTTAATGAAGAGGATTTGAACCTACCTGAAAATCCGGAATTAAAAGTGCTTCAACAGGCCATTAGTCATAAACGTCATCTAGAGGAAATTCGACTCAAAATGTCAATAGAAGCTGCAGCAAAGCTAGAAGGCAAAGGTATAAAAATTACGACAGAGCCTTTGGAAAAAGTAGTAGAAGCCCTTAGAAATCATGAGCAGCAGATCTATCGAACTTTGGCTCAAGGTCACGAATGGTTACCGGGTGATAAAAATCTTGAAACCATAACTAGGACCATGGATCAAGTGAGACAGGTCGATACTTTACCGGATTCAGTATTACTACGGCTTATAGGCCACCCTGCTATGACCCTAAATGAAGTGGCTACAGCGACTACCGTTGATGAGGATAAAGCATTCATATCAAAGTTTGATGTTGGTCAAAATCAGGCCCAGTCACAGTCTGCCATAAGGCAATATGAAGAAAGTGGAACGAAAATTAGAGCAGATCTTGGAGATAGAGTGGAAAAAACCTTTGATCAAATTGAGCCCATTCTAAAAGATCTTAACTTGGAAATCACACCAAAAGCCATTGAAGCAGTACAGATTTTAGCCAGAAATGAAATGCCTTTAACCATAGAAAGTATTTTGCAGATTCAGGTCATACAAAGTAAGGTTGAGACCATAACCACTCGAATGAACCCCCATATGGTTATATCCATGATTAAGTCGGGGATAACCCCATTAGATCTTGATATGGATGAAATGTTAGAATGGATGCATCGTTTTGAAGAAGCTTTTGGAGAAACCGGCACTGAGAAAATCAGTCGTTTGATTGTAGAGTTGGATGCCTCCAAGACTTTGACAGCAGATGAACGGGAAAGCTTAATGGGCATCTATAGAACATTTGATACCGTGACACGTTCTAAAGGTGCTGCTACCGGTTTTTTGGTCAAGAATGGATTACCTTTGACTTTAGAACAGCTTTTTGAAGCATCAAAATTTATTCAAAAGACCAAAGGTGTGAAACCGGCCATTGCTGCGGATATTGACGATGGATTTGGCAGGACTACGGAAGTGATACGTTCCAAAGCCAGTATCAAAGAACAGGTTTTTACCGCTATTGAGAACATGGGTAGGCGAGCGACCCATTCACTGGTGAATGCTTTAACAGCCATGGATAATATGGATATAGATTTATCAGAGGTTCATGTATTAAGAAAAGAGCTTTTGGACCTCCAAATTAAAGATTTCATAATGACATTGAGTCAACCTAAGTTAACACAGACCATAGAAGACTTAAAGCTTCAAGATCATGAAAAAATACCTCTAGAGAATCTAAAAAACCATATGGAGGGCATAAAAGAACCCGCTCTAAAAGAAACCACCATTAAGGAACAGACACAAATCATGAAATATCTTGAGTTTGCCAAAGAGCATCCGGAGATTGTCAAGACAATGATCAAAAACGAAATGCCTATAACACCAAGTCATTTAGAAAAGGCAATGACCTTAAATAAAGAGCCTTTTGAGCTCATGAATCGACTGAGGGATGCAATGAATACCTTTGACAATGAGGATCAAAAAAGCCATATAGTAGAGCAAGTGAAAAGTGTCTCAGAAGGTCTACTAAAAGGTGAGAAGTCCATTGAAGACTTGAAAAAGCTGATGACAGACGTAGAGCAAGAACTTCTAGATGGGAAACATTCGATGGATGCTAAAGATATTAAGAATATTCAAAGCGCAAGTTCGACCCTAAACCATACTCAAATGGTGCAACTAAAGGATAATTATTACCAGATACCGGTTATGATGGGTGGAGCAATCAGTCAATTGAATCTTTATATTCTTGGAGATGATGAAGCAGACATAAGGGAAGATCTAGAAGGTATCAAGATTTTCATGAGTTTTAAGACCCAATATATGGGTACGGTACAGGCATTGGTTGAAATTCAAAAAACGATGATGCAAATGAATATTCAATCATCCAACAAAGAAGACTTAGAACTGGTTAAGAGCTTTGAAAATGAGATTAAGCAAATGGTTGCTCAAACTAATTTTGGTTTTGGTGGCATCAGTTATAATAATTTTGTGGCTGAAGATCCCATAATCGGGTCGCAAAAAAATGATATTGAAAGTACGAATATCAGAAAAACGGATGGATCTACATTTGAGATTCAGATATAGGAGATCTATATGAAAGATAAGCAGCCAGATACTAAGAAAATAGCAAGAACTTTACCATCACAAGTGGGTGAGATTGCATCAGGTCTTTCCGCCATCATTCAAAAGATGGATGAAGCCAAAGAAAGGGATATGAAAATAGATTTGAAACAAGGTAAAAAGTGACAAATCAATATATTTTTCATTTACAACTAAAATAATTGAGAATTATGTCGATAAACACTGTAGAAAACTAACGACGTGATGAATAATCATTGCCAAGGCAGAATCATCTTTAAGGAAAAAGAATGTCTGTCACAAAAATTTC
>PGZS01000289.1 GCA_002841435.1 Firmicutes bacterium HGW-Firmicutes-3
TGTGAAACCTCCGAAAAACGAAGGGACCTGTAAATCTATACAATAACACGAATAAATATGCTCGTTCTAATCTCACAACAAACTTTATAGATTAGCTCCCCCAGAATAGCAACTAAAACAGCCAATAACGGGTATGAAGAAATCATATAAAACGTTGATGCAAGGGGGTTTCAGACCATGTTAAAGAAAAATAGACCGCAATTAGATATGTTTGATCATATCATATTTGAGAAGTTGGTACCCAAGGATCACCTGCTAATAAAAATTGATTCAATCATCGATTTTTCATTCATTTATGATCTGGTAAAAGATCAATATAGTCCAATTGGCCGTGGTTCGAAAGATCCGGTCATGCTGGTTAAAATTTTTCTTCTGGAATACTTGTATCGACTTTCCGATGTCGAAGTCGTAAAACGAATTCAAACAGATATTGTGTTTCGCTGGTTTTTAAATCTAGGTATTAACGATAGCGTTCCCGATGACACCACGCTCAGTTTCTTTCGCATTCAGCGTCTGACAGAAGAGCATTTTGAAGCCTTTTTCACTGAGATTGTTAAAAAATGTATTGAAAAAGATCTCATCCGGACGAATCGTTTTATTATCGACTCTACCGATGTGGCTGCCAATGTGAATTATCCTTCAATAAAAAAGCTGGCCAGAATTTCTTTTAATAAAGTAATCCAGGCAGTGGCAGAATTTAATGAACCACTGGCAGCTGAAATATCAGCGGCTATTGAATCAGAACTCGATCTGGCTTATGAAATGTCAGAAAAAGTCAGCTGGCGAAATCACTTAGAAATCACACAAAAGTATTTAGATCTACTCTATATCAAAACCTATGATGAGCTGCAATATAACCAGAAATATCTGGAATCTTTTGGACTGTGCTATGACTTGCTGGATCAATATATCAATAATAAAAAAGACAAGATCGTGAGTATCGTCGATCCGGATGCACGGGTTGCTCATAAATCTGTTGGAAATGTTAAGAAGGGCTACAAAGATCATATCATCATCGATGAAGACAGCGAAATCATCCTGGCATCATCCCAAACGCCATTTAACGTCGGTGATGGGAAAAAGTTACAGGAGCTGCTCCAAAAGACCGAGACGCAAGTTGGTTTAAAACCAAAAGAACTGTCAGCGGATAAGGCTTATGGCGAAACCGAAAATAGAGCCTTTCTTAAAGATAATAAAATCATCAGCAATATCGCCTTTTACGAGGAATCCACTCGAGAAAATGATTACTTCAAAATGAAAGATTTTATTTTTTCTGATGATTTCAAAACAGTGACTTGTCCCAATGGCAAGAGTACTGAATATTTTAAAATCAAACATGAAAAAGCACACAATCGGGATATGAAAGATTTTCAATTTGACGCTAAAGATTGCAGTCAGTGTCCACTCATTGAGCAATGTATTTACCGCCTGAATAATGGGAAATACCACCAGAAAAGCAGACATGTGACGGTTTATTTACGCCATGATGCTGTGTTAACAGACAAAGCCAGAGTTTCAACCCCAGACTTCACCATTGCTTACAATAAGCGTTACAAAATAGAAAGACGTTTTGCTACAATGGTCAG
>PGZS01000290.1 GCA_002841435.1 Firmicutes bacterium HGW-Firmicutes-3
ATTTTATGGATCCTGACGAAGCGAAGGCCTACGGATTGATTGATGAGATCATTGTGTCGAGATAGGAGGCTTAAAAATGGCAAGAAATGAAGACAGCATCGAAAATGCTCGATGTTCCTTTTGTGGTAAAAGCCAATCTCAGGTAAAACGAATGGTCGCAGGGCCAGGCGTTTATATTTGCAATGAATGTATTGAGCTATGCGAAGAAATCATGGATGTTGACACCATGCCAGATGATATCGTCTTTGACGATGTCCCTAAACCAAAAGAAATCAAACAGAAACTGAGTGAATATGTAATTGCACAAAATCGAGCTAAGCGTGCGTTGGCGGTCGCAGTCTATAATCATTACAAGCGGATCACTGCGATGGATGAAAATGATGCCGAAGTCGAATTGCAGAAAAGCAATATCCTGTTAATTGGACCAACAGGATCTGGAAAAACTTTATTGGCACAAACATTAGCCCGGGTTTTAAATGTTCCTTTTGCGATTGCCGATGCGACCTCATTAACTGAAGCCGGTTATGTCGGTGAAGATGTTGAGAATATTCTGTTAAAACTCCTTCAAGCAGCAAATTTCGATGTGGCTAAGGCTGAAAAAGGCATCATCTACATTGATGAGATTGATAAAATTGCCAGAAAAGGTGACAATCCATCAATCACCCGGGATGTCAGCGGCGAAGGCGTTCAACAGGCACTATTAAAAATCTTGGAAGGTACGGTAGCTAATGTGCCACCCCAGGGTGGACGTAAACATCCCCACCAGGATTTCATCCAGATTAACACCAATAATATTTTATTTATTTGCGGCGGTGCTTTTGATGGCATGGATAAGGTGATTGAACAGCGAACAGAAAAAAGCTCGATGGGATTTGGAGCCGATATTCGCAGCTCCAAAGAAAAAATCGAAGAGGACAATCTGAGCTCTGTAACACCTCAGGATCTATTAAAGTATGGTCTGATTCCGGAGTTTATTGGACGAATTCCAGTAATTGCTTCTTTAGAACACCTGGATGAAGAGTCACTGATTCAAATATTGACGGAACCGCGAAACGCATTGGTAAAACAATACATAAAAATGTTCCGGATCGAAGGGGTTGAGTTGGAATTCCATCAAGATGCTCTCGTGGCGATTGCCAAAAAAGCGATGGATACGAAAACCGGTGCCAGAGGTCTAAGAGGGATTATCGAGAATATTATGCTTGATATTATGTTTGAAGTACCTTCGAATGAGAACATCGAAAAAGTGATTATAACCAAAGAAGTCGTTGAGAAACAAGTTGAACCAATTATGATTTTGGGTCAGAAAAATGATAGTAAAAATGATGTAGTATCTTAGATATTATTATATGGCCGTTCAAAAGACCAACTACTCTTTGGTATTTAATACCGTGTATTTGAAATTTTGTTCGGCTTTTTTTTAAAAATATGGGTATATATAAGCAGAGAATGAATAAAAAATATAGAGAGTGCCATTCTTAATAAGAGAGGTAAGGAGTTGATTAATTTGAGTATCGAAAAAAAAGAAATTCCAGAAGAAAATACTGACCATATTGGAATGACTGAACCGGAATTATTT
>PGZS01000069.1 GCA_002841435.1 Firmicutes bacterium HGW-Firmicutes-3
ATTATAAACCACATCATTTTTGTCTGCACAAAACAGCAGTAAGTCTCCCGGTTGTCCATCAAGTGCTGCTACCATAGCTTCAACCGTTGCTTCTGATAAAAATTTGGTAATAGCAGACTTATAAGTACCATCTTCGGTAATGGCAATCCAAGCCATGCCTTTTGCACCATAACTAACGGCTGCTTCACCAAGTGCATCGATTTGTCGTCTTGGCATATCCCCACAAGTTTTCGCATTGATACCACGAACACTACCACCACTTGATACCGCGCCACTAAAGACTTTGAAATCAGAGTCCTTAACAATATCCGAAATATTCACAAGTTCCATGCCAAATCTTAAGTCGGGTTTATCAGAACCAAATCTATCCATGGCTTCTTGATATGTTAGTCTCTTAATCGGTAAAGTAATATCCACATCCATAACATCTTTAAACATCTTTGCTAACAATCTTTCATTCATGTTCATAACATCATCTTCATCAACAAAAGACATCTCTATATCAATCTGAGTGAATTCAGGTTGACGGTCTGCACGAAGGTCTTCGTCTCTAAAACATTTTACAATCTGGTAGTATTTGTCAAAACCGGACAACATCAATAATTGCTTAAAAATCTGTGGTGACTGAGGTAATGCATAAAAATTACCTGGATTCACACGGCTGGGTACAAGGTAGTCCCTTGCACCTTCTGGTGTTGATTTTGTAAGCATTGGCGTTTCAAGATCAACAAAACCTTCTTCACTCATAAAGCTTCGAACCACTTCTGTTAGTTTACTTCTTAGCATGAGTTTTTTTTGCAGATCCGGTCTTCTTAGATCTAGATATCTATACTTCAGTCTTAAATCTTCTCTTACGCTGCTGTTTTCCTCAATCTGAAAAGGCGTTGTCTCTGAATCTGATAAGATTCTAAGTTCCATAGCCCGCACTTCAATGGTTCCCGTTCGAAGGTTGGTATTAATCGTCTCTTCTGTGCGTTTTTCAACTAAGCCTTTTACAGCGATTACAAACTCCGAACGAATTTTTTCAGATTTCTTAAAACCTTCATCACCAATGGAACTGATATCTACAACCACTTGAAGCAAACCGGTTCTATCTCTTACATCCAAGAAGATGACCCCGCCTAGGTCCCGTCTTTTTTGAACCCAACCCATAATGGTTACATGTTCATCAATATGTTCTTCTGTTAATCCTGTACACATATGGGTACGTTTCATACCCGTCATTGAATCGCTAAAACTCATTTTAATGCCTCCTATGCTTCTTTGCCTGTAAACCAGGTTAATATTTCACTTAGTTTTACTTCTGTTGTTTCACCTGTTTCCATATCTTTGACTTGTACTTGATTCGTTTTAAGCTCATTTTCTCCAATGATGATTGTTTTAAGTGCCCCGATTTTATTGGCATATTTCATTTGTGCCTTAACACTTTTACCAAGATAATCCGTTTCAATGACCAAGCCTGAACGTCGAAGATGTGTTACTATCTCATAAGCCTTCGCTGTCACTTCTTCTCCCAAAATACCCACATATAAATCAATATTCGGTGCTGTTGCCAACACGATATTCTCTTTTTTTAAAGCAAGCAATAGGCGTTCTATACCTATGCCAAAACCAACTGCCGGCATATCAATCTTTCCATCTATTTCTTGAACCAACTTATCATATCTACCACCACCACAAATGGTCATGCCATCCTGGTCAATAAATTCAAATACGGTTTTGGTATAATAGTCCAGTCCTCTTACAATATCTGTATCTACTTCATAAGGAATCTCAAGAGCATCCAGCCATTTTTTCAACGTGGTAAAATGCTCCTTACAGTCTTCATCCAGATAATCAATGGTTCTTGGTGCGTCTTTAACGATTTCTTTACAACCCGGTACTTTACAGTCTATAATTCTTAACGGATTTTTTTCCATACGTTCTTTACATGTGCCACAAAGACCTTCTTTATGTTGATTCAAATATGCCATAAGGGCTTCATTATAATCTAATCGGCAAGTACCGCAACCTATACTATTGATATGTAGCTTCGCTTTTTGTATACCTATTTGATCAAATAACGTTCTAAGAACCGTTATGACTTCAATCTCCGCAAGTGGTCCCGGTGCTCCAAATACTTCTACCCCAAACTGATGATGTTGCCTAAGTCTTCCGGCCTGTGGTTTCTCATATCGAAAAGCGGGGGTAATGTAGAACAGTTTGGTTGGTTGAACTTCATTGAACATTTTTTGTTCCAGAAAGCTTCGTACCACACCGGCCGTTCCTTCAGGTTTTAAGGTTATACTTCTATCACCTTTGTCCATAAAAGTATACATTTCTTTTTGAACAACATCTGTTGTTTCACCCACACCTCTTAAGAATAAATCTGTATGTTCAAAGACAGGCGTCGAGATTTCTTTGATATTAAACTGTATACAAATCTCTCGTACTATTTCTTCCAAACGGGTACGAATAACCATTTCTTCTCCGAACCAGTCTTTGGTGCCTCTTGGCATTTGAGTAATCATTTGAATCCTCCAATCCTACGATCTTATGTCATTGTCATATAACGCAATTACAGTCATATGAAATAAGTACATGCTTTATTTATTAGAAACACTTTCCAAAAAAACAAAAAACCCGTCACTGACATATGTTGTCAGGGACGAGTATTAACCCGCGGTACCACCCTAATAGAGATTACTCTCCACTCAATGGTCTTATAACGATGACCGGCCGAATTAAGCTACTAACATAGTTTTCGCTCAATCACTCAAAGGTGTCTTTCAAATAGGTATCAGTAAAAAGCTTTCAGTCTCGGCTTTTCTCCCTTATACTGAGGGACTTTATTCTACTTTTCCTTATCAACGATTTGTTCATGATTTACTTTATTCTAATGAGTAGACTTGTTTTTGTCAAGTTATTTTTATACTTCGTATACTACGAATGGTCTCAAACCCTTACTGGGTTGTGCATCTAATAATCCATGAAAGTTTTATCTAAGTTCTTATGAGTGAAAGACTTGATGCCACTGGCATAGTCACCAGCTTTGTGTCCATGACCAATAACTTTATATTTATATATGAGTAGTCCTTCTAAACCAACCGGTCCTCTGGCATGAATCTTATTGGTACTAACGCCGACCTCTGCACCAAAACCATAGCGAAAGCCATCACTGAATCTGGTTGAACAGTTCCAAAAAGCATTGCCTGTATCTACATGATCCATGAATTTGAGCGCTATTTCTTGATTTGCTGTAATAATGGCATCTGTATGTCCAGATCCGTAACGGTTGATATGTGATATGGCCTCATCCAAATCATCAACCACTTTAACAGATATCTCATAATCCAGATATTCATTTCCCCAAGTGGATTCTGTAGCAGGTTTAGCATCCATATATAACCTTGTTCTGTTACAACCATTGACGATTACTTCTTTTTGCTTAAAAATAACATCCAATCTTGGTAATAAAGATGCAGCTACTTCCTGGTGTACCAATAGGGTCTCAGTAGCGTTACAAACAGCGACATATTGTGTTTTGGCATCAAGGACCACATCAACAGCCATATCAAGATCTGCATACTGATCCACATAAGTATGACATATCCCATCGGCGTGACCAAGTACAGGTATCCTTGAGTGATCCATAATATAACGGACAAATTCATTAGATCCTCTTGGTATAATAAGATCTATCTCCTCATCCATCTTCAACATAGCTGTCACTTCTTCTCGTGATTCTAATAATCCAATCCAGCCCTTTGGTAGGCCTACAATCGTTGTTGCCTTCTTAATGATGTTAGATAGAACCCTATTGGTTAGGGCTGCTTCCGAACCGCCTTTTAACAATACTGCGTTACCACTTTTTAGACATAGAGCTGATATTTGTACAAAGGCATCCGGTCTGGATTCGAATATGACACCAATGACACCTATTGGGCAACTGACTTGATACAGTTCCAAGCCCTGATCTAATTCTCTAGCAAAGTGGGTCACACCAACCGGTTCCTTAAGACTTATCAGGCTTTTAAGACCTTCGATGACGTCGTTAAGTTTATTTTCATCAAATTTTAGACGTTTTAGTAGGGGCTTTGACAGATTCTCTTCTTCAGATCTTTTCAAATCTGCATCGTTGGCTTCCATGATGGCATACTTATTGGCCTCCAATGCTTCTGCAATCGCAAGGAGCGCCTTGTTTTTAAGGGTTTCTTCGGCAGTAGCCATTAAAACGGAGGCTGCTTTTGCCTCTTTTGCTGCATTTATAATGCTCATAAAATCACCTCTATTTCACTGATTTGTGAATTGAAAATATGCATCATTGTATCATACCCTGTATCTGATTTCAAATCATGTTTCCTAAAACTATAAAAATTAAAAAATAGTATTGACATTGATTCTCATTCATGATATTATCTTTATGAGATTAGTTATCATTTATAGCCTACCATTCATTAAAACTTAATGCCTTGACAACATTAAGTACTAGACTACATTTTTAGCCTCCATAAACACAGAGTCTGATTCGCTCTGTTACTTAACACATTTTATTCTTCTAAAGTGTAGAGAAGGTCATCCCTCGGGATGGCCTTCTCTTGTTATTTTAATTTATATAACGCGTCGATGTCACTCTTCTTGTTATTCTTCCCAAAATATTTTATTGGCGGCTATAATCTTATCAATGTTATCTATATAGGTTTTGACATCTTTGGGATGATCTTTTCTCACCAGTCGATCTTCTGCCACTTTTTTCGAAATGGCACCTGCTCCAAAAGCAACAATAGACTCTTTTTCTTCCATTGTATGGATATTATAAATACATCCGTAGCCTTCTTTACAATAACCTACGTTTTCATAATTGCCAATCATATTCTTCTGTCTATATAGATAATAAGCACCATAACCCGCCTCATCCATGATTTTTTGACTGATTTTCAACATACCGTCAATCTGAATGTTCATTAGCTTTCTATAAATCTTTTCCTCCTGGATCAATCTTGCACCTCTTTTAAGTGCCATGGTATGAACAGTAAGACTTTCCGGTTCCATTTTTATAATCTTACGGATTGTATCTTCTACATCCGATATTTTTTCACCCGGTAAACCCAAGATAATATCCATATTAATATGATCAAATCCAAGCCGTCTCGCCATCTGTACACAATCAATAAAGGTCTGTACATTGTGCCCTCGTCCGATCTTTGCCAAAGTCTCATCTTGCATTGTCTGAGGATTTATGGATATTCGATTCACACCATGACGGCGCATACTTAGAAGCTTATTTTCCGTGATTGTATCAGCACGACCCGCTTCAACAGTAAACTCAACATCCTGGTCACCCATTAAATCTCTTGTCTTGCGTAGAAGCTTATCAAAATCATCTTCTGTAAGACTGGTTGGAGTCCCACCGCCAATATAAATAGAGCGAAGGTCTTTAAATGCCTCTTTTCTTGCCTCCATCTCACGAATTAATATATCTACATACCGCATGTATGCCATTCCCTGAGTCTTGATTTCATGAGATGTAAAAGAACAATAACTGCAACGTGTGGGACAAAACGGGATACCGATGTAGACACTATGCAATGAAAGTGAAGCCGTAAAATAATCCTTCTGTTTTTCAACTACTTTAATCAAAAGCTTCACTTTATCTAGGTTGACCTTGTAATCCTGTTGCAGTATATATGCAGTATCATCTTGACCATGTCGTTCATAGAGCTTATACGCAAGTTTGGAAGGTCTTATACCCGTCAATACACCCCAAGCAGGAATGATATTCGTCACCTTACTGCACAAATCATAAAGCATACCCTTCAGGATAACAGTTTCTTTAGGAGAATACGCGATATGTCGGTCTTCATAATCTTTCTTGCTTTTCAGGTCACAATGCCTTCTGACCTCCCCACAATAATCCTGTCCATAATAAACAACCTCTATATAAGATGACCCTATGGTTATCTCGTATAAAGGTTGGTAGTTTTGGTTAATCTCAATCTTTTCTAAAGGATAAAACACCTTCAGATAGCTTAATACTTCTGTACCATACTTTGTATGATTCATCCTTATATTCATAATTGACCTCAAGTTACTATGATTGCAAGAATGGGTTATTCTTCTTCTCATTACTTATGGTTGTATCACTTCCGTGCCCTGGGTAAACTTTGGTTTCAATAGGCAAAAACATCAACCTGTTATTGATGGCCTCTACCAAGTCGCTTTGGCTACCATTATAATAATCCGTTCGTCCAATGGATCCTGCAAGTAACGTATCGCCGGTAAAAACAACGTTTTCTTCTTGATTATAAAAACAAACGCCTTTTACTGAATGTCCCGGTACTGTTATGACTTTAAACACTAAGTCATCACCATAATCTAATATGTCACCATCTTCTATGTAAGTGTCCGCAGTAGCCCTCACTTCACGAGCCAGAAAATAGGTTGATAGATTCTTGATGCTGTCTGCCATGATTCCAGCTTCTTCCTCATGGGTAACGACAGGTACATCATAGTGGGCTTTAATCTTGTCAACGGCGCCAATATGGTCAAAATGACCATGGGTGATTAACATCGCTTTTAGTTCCAACCCTAAACCACTTATATATTCCATAATGCGTTCCGGTTCATAAGAAGGATCTACAATTAGAGCAGTTTTGTCGTTTTTTCCAATTATGATATATGTATTGTTGTTCATATGGCCTAGTACCATTTTTTTAATTTGCATGCTTTCATCACCTGCTATTTCAATCTATATCCATTTACTTTTTTGATTCATCTATCTATACCCATTATACATGAGTGTTATGTCTTTTACAAATCCTACATAAAGACTTCAACCATCCAAAAAAGTATGGATAAGCAAAATTCTTTTTTTAATTATTGGTTCGGACAATATCATCAATACCCGGAACCATTTGCAATTTTTTTATAAGTTTGTTCAACTGTTCAACGCCTTTGATCTCAAGGCTCAGATTAAATACCGATCTTTCTTTGTTGACGGACCGTGCATTAAGGGCTTTTACCTTAATATCCTCTTCAGTTAAAACCTTGGATACATCAAACAATAAGCCACCTCGATCCGAACCATATATCTGAATATCAGCACGGTATACCATGTCACCGGAATTCTTAACATTTCCACCCCACTCGGCATCAATCATCCTGTGTCTTTCGATTTCATTTAGGTGGATCATATTGTCACAGTCTGTTCTATGTATAGATACACCACGCCCCCTGGTAATGAAGCCTACAATCTCATCTCCAGGTACAGGGCTACAACATTTTGAGAACCTTACTGCGAGGTCTTCAATGCCTTTAACCACAATACCGCTTTTAGATTTTTTGACTTGATTCTTATTAGGATGATCAATAATCTCTTTTAGTATATCCTCGTCCTTGATTTCTTCTTTAATTGTCTTTCGATATTCTTCATGTAATCGATTAACAATCTGACCCTCTTTCAATCCACCATGCCCAACCGCTGCACAAACTGCTGACCAATCCTTAAAACCGTATTTAGATTGAACCAATTTCATCCATTCAGGTTTTAAAAGCAATGATAAATTAAACCCCTTTTGCTTGGCATATTTTTCAATGAGCTCTTTGCCTTTTGATATATTTTCATCTTTAAATTCCTTTTTATACCATTGGTTGATCTTACTTCTTGCCTGAGAACTCTTAACAATCTTAAGCCAATCACGACTAGGACCTCTTGAGTTTTGTGATGTAATGACTTCGATACGATCACCTGTCTTAACTTCATAATCAAAGGTGACAATCTTTCCGTTTACTCTTGCACCAACCATTTTATTTCCAACAGCACTGTGTATATGATAAGCAAAATCTATGGGTGTAGAACCGGCTGGAAGATTAACAATATCACCGGTCGGTGTAAATGCATAGACCTGTTCTTGATACACATCTAAGTCCGATTTCAAAGCATCCATGAATTCCTTGTTATCCGACATATCCCTTTGCCATTCTAATATTTGTTTAAGCCAATTTAATTTTTGCTCGGCATTACGTTCTGTTGACTCTTGGGCTGATAGTTTGCCTTCTTTGTATTTCCAATGGGCTGCAATACCATATTCTGCTGTTCTATGCATATCCATGGTTCTGATCTGTATCTCAAAAGGGTAGCCTTCAGGTCCTAGTAAAGATGTATGTAACGATTGATACATATTAGGCTTGGGCATTGCAATATAGTCTTTGAACCTACCTGGAATCGGTTTATAAAGCTCATGTATGATGCCTAAGACGCCATAGCAATCTTTTACCGTCTTGACAACTGCCCGTACTGCATACAGATCATAAATCTGATCCAAGTCTTTATTTTGGTTAATCATTTTTTTATAAATACTAAAGAAATGCTTAGGTCGGCCTTCCACTGTGGCTTCAATGCCTACTGCTTCCAGTTCTTCTTTAAGCTTTGCAACTATTTTCTCAACATTATTTGTACGTTCATCTCTTCTTTGGGCAATACTTTCAACCAGCTTATAATAAGCTTCTTCTTCTAAGTATCTTAGGCAAAGGTCTTCCAACTCAACTTTAATCTTAGAAATCCCTAACCGATGGGCTAAAGGTGCATATATGTTCAATGTTTCACGTGCTTTTTCTTTTTGTTTTTCCGGTGTCATGAACTTTAGTGTTCGCATATTATGAAGTCGGTCCGCCAGCTTGATTAATATTACACGAATGTCTTTTGCCATAGCCAGAAACATTTTTCTATAATTCTCTGCTTGTATCTCTTCTTTATCCGTCGTATAAGATATCTGCGTCAACTTGGTGACACCATCAACAAGCAATGCAATCTCTTCATTGAATTCTTTTGCTATATCCGCTGTTGTATAAGAAGTGTCTTCAACGACATCATGAAGAATCCCTGCAATGATGGACTCTTTATCCAATTCAAGTTCTGCAAGTATTTTCGCCACCGACAGCGGATGAATAATGTAAGGTTCCCCTGATTTACGAACTTGTTCAACATGAGCATTCTTAGCAATCTGATAGGCTTTCTCAATCATCGAGAAGTCATCAGACGGATGGTATTTTTTCATTTGATTAATTAAATCAATATACAATTGTTCCGGCATTATTCAATCACCACTTTTTCAGTATTCAAGCATACCTTAGCCTCGATTCCGAAGCACCCAATATAGGGGTATTTTAAGGAATTTTAATGTAAATGATTTGTTTCTACTATAAGAGTTGGTTAAGGCGTCAAAACTATATTGTTGAATTTTCACATACAATACATGTGAAATTAGTGAAACTTCGTTTTAACCCATTAATCAGAATTATTTCTATTATAAAGATATTTCAAAGAAATTGCAAGGAATTAAAAGACTGTCTATCGATAAGAATAACCTATCGTCCGACAGTCTTCACTATAGAAAACTTTAGAAAATATAAAAATACAATCCTATTCGCTAGTATTTGATTATAGCCTCAACATCTTGACCTTTTAGAGCATCTCTACCCTTTAAGAATGATAACTCAATCAAATATACCATTTTTACAACAATACCACCCATTTCTTCTATAAGTTCTACCATTGCTTTTGAAGTACCACCTGTTGCCAACAGATCGTCCACAACAACCACTCGATCACCAGGCTTAATGGCATCCATATGAATCTCAACAACGGCACTACCATACTCTAAGTCATATTCCTTTGATTTTGTTTTATAAGGCAGTTTGCCTTCTTTTCTAACCGGTATAAACCCTTTATTCATATTGTAAGCTAGAGGTACACCAAATATAAAGCCCCTTGATTCAGGACCGACAACTAAATCAAAATCCACATCCTTTAATGCCTTTTCAAATTCATCAACAGCAAATCTTAATCCCGCCGGATCTTGTAACACCGTCGTTATGTCCTTGAATACGATACCTTCTTTAGGAAAATCATAAACATCTCTAATCAGTGATTTCAAATCCATAATCTCTCTCCTTTAATGCTACACAGATTTCAATACTATACTCTTACTCAAACATCATAAAAGATAGCTTATTAGGTGAAAAAAGCATACTATCACAAGAATTTATTATACAACTTTGAATCTTGTAAATCAACTTTTTTTCCTTTATTCAAGCTGAAAGTCATCGATAATCCATTTATCTCATATTGAATCAGTTCAAGCTCTGAAAAAATCTCTAACATTATGAAGTATTTTTTAAGATCCTGCGGTCGCTTAATACCTATCTGATCCATGAGTTTAGTGAAGTGGATCTGATGCTCTAAAATACTATCTTTCTGCATTAAGAGTCTATAGAAGTCCGTTAACATCTCTCGACTAAGCCGATTTTCATTATCCGTCACAAAATCCTTTATATAATCAATGCTTCTATGTTCTAATATTTGTTTTTCTATTTCCTTAAGCGTATCTGCAGCATGTCTTATGTCCTTTACCATCATTTGAGGTGATTTTCTTTGGTTCCATTCATTAATCTCAAGACTACAAACACACTGTGCATGTTGCCCATCACTTAACCAATCCGTTACCTCACCCAAAGAAAATCCAACGCCTCTAACCTTAGAATCTGTTCCAAGTTCCAAAGAAAGATGGGTCTGATCCTTTCCGATTCTTTTCATATGATGAACCGGTCCATCACATATAAAAGTGGGTTCAGGGTTACCCATTCCAAAGGGTTCCATTTTTTGAATTTCTTCGATTAAATCAAGACGTATCTCTTCAATCTTAATGCCCATATCCACTTTTAGTTTGGGTATTAATACATCTTTCTCCATATGCTCGGCAGCATAAGTATTTAATCCTTTTTCCAACACTTCGATATGATTTTGCTGCAAAGACATACCTGCTGCCATCTCATGACCACCAAATTTGTCAAACAAATGTTCATTGGCTTTTAAAGCCATATATATATTAAAACCTTCTACACTTCTAGCGGATCCGGATGCTATCTTATCCTTTATGGATAGGATGATGATAGGCCGATAATATTTTTCCACCAACTTAGAAGCTACGATGCCAATGACACCATGATGCCAGTTTTCTGATGCTACAACTATAACCTTCTTGTCCGGTGTATTCAAGTTTGCTTCAATAAGGGCTACAGCTTCTTCAAAAATGCTTTTTTCCAAGGCTTGTCTGTTTTTATTGTCTTGATCAAGGGCTTCTGCAATGGCCATACATCTGGGAGCATCATTTAGAATAAATAATTCAACCGCTTCTTTTGCATGTTTAATTCGACCGGCTGCATTTAGCCTAGGTCCTATACCAAAACCTATCCGCCCTGTTGTCATTTTTTTACCTTCCAAGTCTGAAACTTTCATTAAAGCCTCAAGCCCCTTGTTCCATGTCGTGGGCATAGACTGAAAGGCCAACTTTGTTATCGTCCTGTTTTCACCATAAATAGGCACGATATCCGCAATGGTGCCTACTGCTACCAAATCTAAATATTTCCATATCTTGTTTTCCATATCAGTTGTTTTTGCAAGTGCTTGTATTAGTTTAAAAGTGACCCCTACGCCGGCTAACATCTTAAAGGGATACTTATCCCCTTCTCTTTTTGGATTAATCACGGCAATCCCACTTGGAAGTACTTCTTGGCATTCATGATGATCCGTTATAATCACATCCAGACCAATCTCGTTGCTATATGCCACTTCTTTTACCGCTGTTATACCTGTATCCACAGAGATTAATAAATCGAAGCCTCTTTCTTTAATTTCCGCTAGAGCCTCTTTATTAATGCCATAGCCTTCCTCATGTCGGTCAGGAATATAATATTCCACCAAACATCCGAGCTCCTCCAAAAACATATATAGAATCGACGTGCTGGTTACACCGTCCACATCGTAATCTCCATAAACCATTATTTTTTCTTCTTGATCTCGACTTCTTAGGATTCTTTCTACTGCAACCTTCATATCTGTCAACAAGAAAGGATCATGAAAACTTTCTGTTGTAACATTGTAGTACTGATAAACGGCCTCTTTTGTATCTACCCCTCTATTAACTAATAATCGGGCAATAATAGGCGTTAACCCCATTTCAGATATAATGGTCGCCATCTTCTTGTCATCACCTTCTCGAATCTTCCATATCTTTTCTTTCACAATGCCACCTCCACAGTACTCTTCAAAATATTATACACTATTATGCTCTTAATCAACAGCATCAGCTACGCGTCGACTCAAGAAGAGCGTTCTTCAGAACGCGTTAAAGAGCTGGCTCCTTAAGTGAGTTGGCTTTTTTTACATTCTTCTTATTTTTATATTGTTTCTTTAATGAA
>PGZS01000291.1 GCA_002841435.1 Firmicutes bacterium HGW-Firmicutes-3
TCATTCCTGATAACCTCTTTCTACCATTCCCAATATTTCTTCATTGGTGATACCTAATTTTTTTGCTTCCTCGATGAGTTTTTTAATATAATGATCGAAAAATAATTTTTTGCGTTTGTACCGCAGCTTTGAAACCGCACCGGGAGCGACAAACATACCAACGCCCCGCTTTTTAAAAATAATGCCCTCGTCAACCAGGGTTGAGATGCCCTTAAGCGCTGTGGCCGGATTGATTTTATAACTGACCGACAATTCAGTTATGGATGGAATCTGACCGCTTTCCTCAAACGCTCCAGTTAAGATGGCGTCTTCAATGCCATCGGCAATTTGAACAAAAATCGGGCGTTCATCTTCGAAATTTATTTGCAAAGGGACACCCCCTTTCGAGAATATTAGTTAGTTAGTTGACTAATTAACTACAGTGCTATTGTAATGCCGGTTTGCTTTTTTGTCAATAGTAATTTTAAGAACAGTAAAGTATTTTAAAGGGGTAAATACGGATAGGGGTGTTTTTTTTTAACCTTTTTATGCTATACACACAAAAGAAAACGAATGCGCGTTGTCCGCAGATAATGGTTTTATTTTGATTTGGGGCGACAAGTGAAAATTTTATTGCAAATGAAGAGGGAGAAAAGTTAATGTACGAATATTATTATAAAACACAGGATTTTGGGATGTGCCTGATGGAGGGCAAAGGATCTGGGGAAGAAGCCATCATTCCTAATGATCGAGATATTCTAATTGTCGGAGATGATATATTTAAAGGGCACAAAGAATTGGTGCGGGTAGAATTTCCCGATACGATCATTGAGATTGGTGGTTTCGTTTTTGACGGCTGTGAAAATCTGAAAGATGTGAAATTGCCAGCCAATCTCAAAGACTTCTGGCAATATGCCATGACTCGATGTGGTATCGAAGAAATTGACATTCCGGGAACGGTGGAACGGATCGCGTCTTTTACATTCAACGAGTGCACGCAACTGAAAACGGTAAAAATCAATGAAGGAACAAAAAAGATACTAGCCTGGGCATTTAAGGACTGTGTTAATTTAACAGATGTTTATTTACCAGCCTCCACTGAAGAAATCAGTGATAAAGCGTTTGAAGGATGTCCGAAAGTCGTGCTTCATCGGAAATGAACATTGAAAAATGGTGTCTAAAAAACGATCATTGTGTTAGAAAAAAGAACACAAAGTGCTTAAAAATTAATCACTTTGTATTGAAAAGAGTATAAAATATTGGTTTTTGAATTGGCATAAAAATTGCTATACATCTAGCATAGCATTCATTTAGAAAAGTGCTGCTGATTAAAAGCTTTTAATATGGGTATATATAGATATACTTGGATCGAATCAGAAAAGCAAAATTAAAAAATGAATACTTAACTAAGAAAGTGGAGGAAAAAATGACAAAAACAGGGAAATTATTAGACATGGCAAAAAAAATGGCAGAAGCGGCTGCTGAAAAAGCAATCCAAATTGATGTGCCAATGGTGATCGTTATTTGTGATGCAGGCGGAAACATGGTGTTATTTAACCGGATGGAAGATTCT
>PGZS01000292.1 GCA_002841435.1 Firmicutes bacterium HGW-Firmicutes-3
TACCTACCTTCAACTTCAGCGGCGAACGCAGCCTATACACTCCCCTTATTAATTAAGGCCTGGAAAGTCATTAAAACGCATTAAAAAAGCAGTTCAAGATGAACTGCTTTAATGTTATCTTTTTAAATCCTTATCCATGTACATTCTGTCTTCTGCTTGCCTATAAACTTCGTCAAAACTGACCTTTTGGGTTTTAATGGAGTGACCTAATGCAAATGAAATGCCTTTATCTTTAGCCTTCTCTTGAAGTTGTTTCATTTTTTCTCTAATATCCATTTCAGTACTGTTGCGAATTAAAATTAAAAATTCATCTCCCCCAATTCGAACCGTTAAATCGTTTGAATTACAGACTGTGACGATTAAATCCGCGGTATTTTTTATAAGCAAGTCTCCCGCTAAATGGCCCTTAGAATCATTGGTCATTTTTAAGTTATTCATGTCGATGAAGATAACCCCCAACGGATAATCTTCTGGTTTTAAATTCGCGATATAATCTTCTAAATAATGCCGATTATGGAGTCCTGTCATTTGGTCATGGACACTCAAATACTCAATATGCGATTGGTTCTTTTTTAATGTCTCTAAAACTCGATGATTTTCTGAAACATCAATAAAGGTAAAGAGTGATCCAATCGAATACCCAAACGAGTCTTTTATTAAACTTAGATGCGTCTGGAAATACTTTCCTTGAAATTCAAAACTATCTAGATGTTCAACGCCTTTTATTTTACCGATTTCAGGCACAAAATTGATGATTTCATCCAATGGATAATTCAAATATTGTTTTAAAAACGGAAAACTTTTAAGGGCATAAGGATTGACATCAATTAAATAATTATTATAATCAAAGACTAAAATCCCTTGATTGGCGACATCAAAAAATATATCATTCGCAATTGGTTTAATGGATATCAAATATCGATTAAACAAAACTGTTCCAAAAATAACAATCGAAATCGGCATAAACACTGCGGCAAATAAAATCCCCATCGTCATTTCAGGAAACAACCCTAATAATATACCAACCCATGGCCAGATAGAGGCAAAAACTAATCGGTTCGCAACCTTTTTCGCGCCAAGAGAACATTTTAATGAATATAAGAAATAAACAATCGTCGCATATAAAATCATACCCATCGCATAGATCATTTGCACATAGAACCAAAATCCTTTTTGAAGTTCGAGAGCATGATTAAACAAACCTTCAACCATCGTAGCTGATGTATAATACCAAGAGTGTAAACTTGAAGTATGAACTAAAATAAATGTAATGATGGGTATAATCCAAACTAAGACATTAAATCCTTTAAATGGAATTTTATATCGCGTAAATCGAAAAGAAACATAAAGCCAAATCGTTGGAATAAATGGCAAAGCGAGATATTGAGCATGATTCCAAAAGAGTAATTCTTCTAAAGTATCACTGTTTAATTCAAATAGGTAACTAAACAAAGAAAGTGTCAATAAAAAGCCAAGAATAAAAATTGTTTTCGCGATGATTGACTTACGGTTAATAAAGGCATACATTGTAAAAAATGCTCCCAAAATGCC
>PGZS01000070.1 GCA_002841435.1 Firmicutes bacterium HGW-Firmicutes-3
AAATTTTGCTACATTGCTATTATTTCTAATTTGCGTACTATCCGGTAGCATTACATGGGCTAAACCGCTGACTTTTGTAATAGGATCATATAATATGATACCGACACAAGAACCCAATCCAAGCGTTGTCAGTACATCCGGCGATTTGCATGAATTCAAATCCGCCATCCCCACTTTAATCATATTTGCAGCCATTAAGCATCAATCCCCAAACTTCTTAATATTATGCCATATGAAGGCATATCCGGTATTAGTATGAAATACCCGAAAACATTTTCACGGTCACCACCAAAATCTGTTTGAATCAGAAGCGCTTTGTCACCTACTTTACCGAACTCGATAGCTGGCACACTGAGTATAGCACCGGCCATGTCAATTGCCATATAGGGTATAGTCGCAAGGATTTTCAGGCCGGTCAATGAGGACAATGAGGATAAGTAAGCGCCCGAAATGATGTTACCAATCTCTTTTAATGCTGATAAATCCATTTCATCAAAATCCTCAAAGTTATCAATATTTTTACCCATAAGCATATTAATGAGAATATGAGCTGCTGACTGTTCAAGGACAAACATAATCATACCGCTAATCTCACCTTCAAGACCCAGTAGTATACCGACGATCGGGTTTTCCGCGCCACCCAGAACCTCTGATAATTCTTTAAACTCCAATACCTTTACAACCGGAATGCCCATATCAATGCGCCTGTTAATCAGTTGAGATAAAGCTGTTGTCGCATTTCCGGCTCCGATATTACCGATTTCTTTTAAAATATCCAGTTGAACACTATCAATGTCATCAAAATTTTCCATCATCACCTAATCCTTTCTATGCCTTTAAAGGGTCGCTAACCTTAATCAGCTCATCAATATTTAAAAGCGTCACAAGAGACTCTCCGATTTTTCCTACTCCAAAAACATAGGCATCTTTTTCTTCATGTGCTTCTCTACTGATGTTGTCGATATCGGCATCTGATAGTTGGATGACTTCTTTGACTTCATCTACGATTAGGCCAATCTCATTGCCTTCTAATTTGACAAATATGATACGCGTACTGTCCGATAGAACATCCTCTTCCATATCAAATTTTAGTCTTATGCTCATAACCGGAATAATATCACCTCGCAGATTGACGACACCCTTAATATAATAAGGGGCTTTAGGTACACGGGTGATGTTAATCATCCTGACAATGTTTTGGACATATTGAATATTAATGCCATATTGCTCGACACCTAAGTTTACCACAATAAATTGAGACAATTCCATTTTTTGTGCATTTTCATTTTTATCCATCTAACTACCCTCCATTATACCAGTGAATTAACGTCAAGTATCAGAGCTACTTCACCGTCACCAAGTATCGTTGCGCCGGCTATCATCCTCAAGTTCGTTAAGTATTTTCCAAGTGTTTTGATAACAATTTCTTGTTGTCCGATGAGTGAATCTACGACAAAACCGGCCAACTTGTCACCTTTGTTCACTATAACCACTGTTATGGATGTCTTATTCTCATTTTGTGCTTTTAGGTCCAGTTTATCATGTAATCGGATAATCGGAATAACACGTCCTCTAAGGTTGATCACCTCTGAGCCTTGAATATACTTGATATCCGATATCTTAACATCTTCAATATTTTGAATAGAATTAAGTGGTATTGCGTATTTCTCTTCATTCAGTTGTACCATCAACGCTTGTATAATAGCTAAGGTTAGCGGTAATCTAATGATGAACGTACTTCCTTTGCCTAGTGCCGTCTTAACCTCAATAATACCACCAAGAGCTTCAATCTTAGTCTTAACGACATCCAGGCCAACACCACGACCGGATACATCTGAAATCTTATCTGCCGTTGAAAAACTTGGTCTAAATAGCAAATCAATGATTTCTTGATCGCTCATTGTGCTTGCTTGATCGTAACTGATTGCACCACTGTTAATGGCTTTATTTTTGACTTTGGCCACATCTATACCTGCACCATCTTCACCGACTTCAATAACAACATTATTGCCGTCTTGATAGGCTTTTAGATATACGTTTCCTGTTGCATCTTTTCCGCTTCTGACACGTGTATCCGGTGTCTCAAGGCCATGATCACCTGCATTACGAATAAGATGAACCAATGGATCCCCTATCTCATCAATAACGGTTCTATCAAGCTCTGTTTCTTCACCTGACATGTGTAAGACCATTTGTTTGTTGAGCTTTCTTGATAAATCCCGTATAAGTCTTGGGAATCTATTAAACACTCTTTCAATCGGTACCATTCTAACCTTCATAACGGCATCATGTAAGTTGGTCGTGATTCTTTCTAAATATTCAATTTGTTCACTAAAATTAGTGTTTGTATTCTCAACGGTTAACAGACCGTTCTTGATGATGATAAGTTCACTAACTAGGTTCATTAAGGTATCTAATCTTTCAATGTCGACTCTAACGGTTCTATTGGTTACCGGCTTATTTGCAGACTTAGAATCCGAGTCTTTTGTTCTTCCTTTTTGATGCTCATCGTCTTCATCCCTTAGGTCGTCGTCGTCGTCACTTACAGGTACTGTCATAGCAGTATCTAGATCAACTTCGTCTATCAACACTTTTTCCACTTCAGCAATGTTTCCCAAATCATGTAAAAACTTTTCTTCCCCTTCTGATGATACGACTACAACTGAAAAATCAAATTCAAATTTCTCATCTTCTATGTCTTGAACGGCAGGATCGGATTTTATGATTGATCCTAGTTTTTCCAATGTTCTAAATATTATGAAGGCTCTTGCTGATTTAAGCACACACCCTTCAGATAGATAGATGGTTATACCATAGCTTTTTAGATTCTCTTTTTTTGCCTGAACAACCGCATGTCTTTCAAAATCTGTAAACACAAGAGCTTGATGCTTCCGTTCGTTTACTATTTCATCTGTTTTCGTACTTTGACTTACGATTGTTTCTGTTTTTTTGGTTTCTTCTGCCGGTTTTTTTTCACCATTTAGGGCAGCATTAAGTGCATCTATGATAGCTTTATATTCATTTTCACCTTCATTACCTGTTTGAACAATAGAATCCACATATTGTTCTAATGCATCCAGACATTTGAACATTGTATCTAGCAAAATGGGATCTATCGACATATTCCCCAGTCTGATTTCTGATAATACATTTTCCATGTCATGGGTCAATTGATTCATTCTCTTAAAGCCCATAGTTGCCGCCATACCTTTTAATGTATGAGCAGATCTAAATACTTCGTTGATTAAATCTTTATCGCTCGGCTTATTTTCAAGGGCTAATAAGCATGTGTTTAGACTTTGTAAATGTTCTTTTGACTCATCAATAAAAATCTCCAGATATTGACTTACGTCCATTAAAGCACCCCCAATTTCTTGGTAATCGTTTCTGATATTTTATTTAGTGACACAACTTCGTTGGCAAGACCTGCTTCTACCACCGACTTCGGCATACCATATACTACACATGAAGCTTCATCTTGAGCAACAATATGAATATTTTTTGTACTACTTAGTTCTTTAAGTCCCAACATACCATCTGCTCCCATACCGGTCATGATAACACCAACATACTGTCTCTGTTGTAGTTTCGCTATAGAACTCATCATAACATTAACAGCCGGTTTATGACCACCAACCGGTTCTTCATTGGATAACTCTATGTAGAGTGATCCATCGTTTTTCTCGCATACGAGTAGATGACGATCTCCCGGTGCAATATAAGCCCATCCGTTCTTAATAATATCGCCATGCTCAGCTTCCTTGACATTAATACTGCTTAATTGATCCAACCTATTTGCCAAAGATTTTGTGAACCCTGGTGGCATATGTTGTACCACAACAATGCCAGCGTCTATATTAGGCGGCAAATAAGGCAGTACATATTGTAGAGCTCTAGGTCCGCCCGTAGATGTACCTATTGCAACAAGCTTGTTGCTCCCGCCCTGTTTCAAAGGCGACTTTACAGTCTTTTGACTTGACAAAAGTGTACTCGTTACAGGTGGCTTCATTTCAACGACTGCGCGTTTCCCCACATTGGCTGCCAGAAAGAGTTTTTCCAATAACTCTACTTTTATCTCTTCTGAATTAACCTTAAATATGTTACTTGGCTTACCTAAAAAGTCAATGGCTCCAAGCTCCAATGCTTCTATTGTCTCTTTAGCACCTTCTTTTGTAAGTGTACTCATCATAACAACCGGGGTTGGCATTGTTGCCTGAAGTCTTTTTAACATGGTGAGTCCATCCATGATTGGCATTTGAACATCTAATGATATAACGTCCGGGTTTAGCGCTTTAACCTGTTCAAGACCCTCTTTACCGTTAGATGCTGTTCCGACAACTTCGAATCTACTGTCAGAACTAATTATATCACTTATTACCCTTCTCATGAATGCAGAGTCATCGATTATAAGAACTTTTTTTGTTTTTTCCATATCATCACAATCCTTTTTTGTTTTTTCTACGACGCCTTTCCTCTTCAAAGATAAATTTAATGATTATTTCTCTTTCTTCTATGGTTATTTCATCAAAGACAACACGATTTTCATAGATGTTATCTTGTGCTCTCAAATTGGAGGAGTCCACTATAACGCCTGAAAGATAGAGATGGCTTTCTTCTTGGTCATAGTTTAATTGTAGATGATTGATGACGCCTTTTTTATCCAGTAATTTTTTTTGAGATGTAAAGCGTATACCGCCACCACTAATGTCAAGAATAATGCCTTCTTCCCATTGTCCATTATTATCATCTTTGTAGTGAAACGTCAACATACAATCCAAGCGATAATATTGACGGCGTTGATATTTTTGAAGTGCACTTAGAATCCCTAGTTTGATCAGGTATAATTTGTCATCTCTTAAGCGTTCTGTTACTTCTACTTCACATCTATATAAGCCATTGCTTGTATAAACACACATACCATAATTCTGGTTAAGTTCTAAAGTAATAATTCTGCCACTTTCTATCGGCGCAAGTATGGTTATTTCTCCTGTATCTGAGACTTCCTGTATCTTGCTTATATATTTTCCTTGTTTTTCTCCCATGAGTTGTTGAACCTCAAGCTCAATCTTATCTCCTACCTCAATACCTTTATACATAGCCACCATCCTTATGTAAATTTTTTTAATCTTAATATATTTGTAAAAAGGTTGCCTAAACCCCGTTCTTGTTCCGACTGTACGGTCCCATTAATCATCCTGTCTGCCAGTTCTTCAAAACCCTTTGTTATTATGGATTTTGGAAATAAGAGGGATACAGGCTTTTGTTCGACGACAGCTTTTACCAAGTGCTTGTCATTTGGCAAATACCCTATATTCGTCAATTCTAGGTCAAGATATTTATTGGTAACTTTATTTAGCTTATTAAAAATCTCTTTGCCTTCTGCTGTGCTATCTGTTCTGTTAACCAATAGATTAATAATCTTCTGGTCAACATTATCATGGCGACGTTTAATGGCTTTTAATACTGCATAGGCATCCGTTATGGAAGTAGGCTCCGGCGTTGTTACTAAAAGCACTTCACTAGAAGCTGCCACAAAATCCAAAACTGTATCCGATATGCCTGCGCCCGTATCAATAATTATTATATCAGCTAAACGGTCCAATTCATATAGTTTTTCAATCATAAAGGCCAACTGATTTTTATCCAAACGCAGAAGCTCTTGAACGCCTGACCCACCTGATATGAACTCAATCCCAAGTGGACCCGAGGTCAGGACCTCTGTAATTTCTTTATTATTATAAATCATGTCAAACATATTGTATTTTGGAACTATGCCAAATATGACCTCAACATTGGCTAACCCAAAATCGGCATCAAAAATAATGACTCTTTTTCCAAGTTTTTTAAACTGAATAGCCAGGTTTACAGATACATTGGACTTACCAACGCCACCTTTACCACTTGTCACAGTAATAACACGGGCGCCAATAGGTTTAATATTTATATCAGCTTTTTTTACAATGTTTCTTAAATTAGCCGCTTGATCCATATCATTCATTGCCCCCTAATACTTGTCTAGCAATTTCATGTGGATTGATGTCACTGATATCATCGGGAACATTTTGCCCAAATGTCACATAAGATAGCTTTGCACCTGTCGCTAGTTTCACATTTAATACGTTACCATAACAAGTCGTTTCATCTAGTTTGGTGAATATAATCTTATAATCTGTCATCGTGTCATACACACTGGTTATGTTCATAAGATCTTTGTAGCCCGTCGCCACACTAAGTACAAGATATACTTCTTTTTCGTCTACAGCACTAAGTAGCCCTTTTAATTCATTTTGATGTTCGAGGTTCTTATGAGAACGACCCGCTGTGTCAATCAGAATTAGATCTTTATCTTTAAAGTCACTTACTGCTTCTGTTAATTCTTCTTTTGAATAGACAACCTTAATGGGTATGTTTAAAATATTTGCATATGTTCTTAGTTGCTCTACTGCGGCAATACGATAAGTATCTGAAGTGATGAGGGCCACATCCTTACCCATGTTCAGTGTGAAAAAGGATGCGATTTTGGCTATGGTCGTTGTCTTACCTACACCAGTTGGCCCGACAAAAAAGACGGTACTTTTTTTATCTTTATTTATGGTAGCGTGATCAGACAAAAGTTTGATGATACGCTTATAGACGACTGCAATGACATCTGTGACTTCTTCATGATTATCATTATTTAATTGTTGTATACCGGCTGTCAGTTGATTCACAACCTCTTCTCGTACCTCATGATCGATGAGTTGTTCATAAACCACCTTTATTACAGATGCATTCACAACCTCATGGTTGCTTACTGACTCTTGTGTTTGCGTCTTATCTCTTCTGCTCTCATCCGGCAATTTATCCATTAATGATTTAAATTTCTCAAGATAAACCTTTGCCTCATATTCTTCTTCTTGCATGCGCTCTTGTTGAATGGAGGGTTGAAATGTCTTTTGAGCCTGTCTTTTTCTTAAAAAGCTAGGTTCCCTATCACCATCATCTAACACACTATGGTCATCAAGGGCTGCTGTTACTTCTACATATGGCTTTTTAAATAGTTTGTAGAAGCCTCTGGGCTTTATATTCTTAACGCTGACAATCAAGGCTTCTTTACCCAACTCTTCTTTTACTTTGAGCATGGCGTCCTTCTCATTGGCGCCCTCATATTTTCTAATCTTCATTATATGGTCACCATCCCTACTGATTGTAATTCGATAGTTGGATCAAGTTCACTATATGATATGACAATAATATCCGGATAACGCTCCTCTATCATTCTTTTATAATATATTCTAACGATAGGCGACGTCAAGATAATTGGCACACGCCCCGATGCAACCAATTTCTCTGCTTCCGAACCGGTTGCTTTTAATACATTCTCCATTGATTCCGGATCTAATGTAAGATAGGTGCCTTGCTCGGATTGTTTGACATGGTCCATAATCAACTGTTCTATGGTCGGGTCTAAGGTGATAACTTGATTGGTTTCACCGTCGAAGAATTTCGCACTTATGGAACGCTTTAGAGCTTGTCTTACATATTCTGTTAGTAAATCCGGATCCCTAGAGATACTGGCATTGTCTGCTAGAATTTCAAAGACGGTTACCAAATCTCTTATGGAAATACCTTCTTTCAACATATTCATAAGCACTTTTTGAATCTCACCAACAGACAGCAGTTTTGGTACTAATTCTTCTACCAATGTGGGATGATTTTCACTTACATTATTAATCAATACTTTGACATCTTGTCGTGTTAGAAGCTCATGAAGATGTTCTTTTACAATCTCCGTTAAGTGGGTTGCAATAATAGAAGGCGGGTCTACAACAGTATAGCCAAGGGTTTCTGCTCTTTCTCTTTGTCCTTCCGTTATCCACAATGCCGGTAGTTTGAAAGCCGGTTCAATGGTTTCTATACCATCAATCTCCTCTTCAACATAGCCGGGGTTCATGGCCATATAGTGATCAAAAAGAATCTCACCTTCTGCTATTTGTGTGCCTTTAATCTTGATAATATATTGGTTAGGGTTTAGTTGAATATTATCCCTAAGCCTTATAATAGGAACTATTGTACCCAGTTCTAGGGCTATCTGTCTACGGATCATAACCACCCTATCAAGAAGGTCTCCACCTTGACTGACATCAGCAAGAGGAATAATACCATAACCAAATTCCAGTTCAATAGGATCAACTTGCAATAGGGATACGACATTTTCAGGCTTCCTAACCGCCTCTGCTTCAACGTCTTCTGACGAGATTTCTTCTTCAATAGCTTGAACCTGCATTTCCGTTTGCATTCTTCTACCTATCAAAACAATACCAAGTCCGAAACCACTGACGATTAAAGGGTTAAGAGGTGTGACGATTCCAAGAAAAATCAAAACACCACCTGCTAAATACAAAACTTTTGGCATTGAACCCAGTTCTTTTAAGAGTGTATCACTAACATCGGCTTCTCTTGATACCTTGGTTACCAATATACCTGTTGCAAGGGAAATCAAAAGTGCCGGAATCTGACTGACCAGACCGTCACCAATGGTAAGTATGGTATAAACACTAAGTGCCTCACTTACCTCCATACCCTTACTTAGAATACCAATGAGAATACCACCTGTGATGTTGATCATGGTTATAATCAAACCGGCAATGGCATCCCCTTTTACAAACTTACTGGCACCATCCATGGAACCGTAAAAGCTGGCTTCATCTTGGATTTTTTGTCGTCTTTCTCTGGCTTGTAGCTCATCAATTAATCCGGAGTTCAAATCCGCATCAATGGCCATCTGTTTACCAGGCATTGCATCCAGTGTAAATCTTGCAGCAACTTCTGCGACCCTCTCGGAACCTTTTGTGATGACCATAAAGTTGATGATCACCAAGATGATGAAAATAACGATCCCTACAATCAGATCACTTCCACCAACAAAGTCTCCAAAAGTCTCGATTACATTACCCGCTTCCCCTGTTGTCAAAATTAATCTGGTAGAGGAAACGTTAAGAGCCAAACGGTAAACGGTGACAAATAGCAATATAGAAGGAAAGGAAGACATTTCAAGCGCTTCTCTTGCAAAAAGTGCATTGAACAAAATAATTAAAGCCAATGCAAGGTTTAAGGTGATAAATAAATCCAAGAAGAATGAAGGTATAGGTAATATCATGATGATTATGGCCATGATAAGAAACATACCAATAATGATATCCCCAGCTTTTATCTTCATGCTTTAGCACCTTCTTTCTGACTATTCTTCAAGTTATATACAAATGCCAATACTTCGGCAACAGTCTGATACAGCTCCGGTGGTACTTCGTCCCCAATCTCAACTGTATAATATAATGTTCTGGCCAAGGGCTTGTTCTCAACAATCTGAATGTTTAGTTCATTTGCTTTTGACTTGATTCTTCCGGCCATGATATCGGCCCCTTTTGCCAGTACATAAGGCGCACCAAATGTCTCTTCATCGTACTTTATGGCAACTGCAAAATGGGTTGGGTTGGTGATGACAACATCTGCTTTAGGTAGATCTTGCATCATGCGTCGCATAGATGCTTCTCTCATCCTTTGTCTGATTTTGGACTTAATCTCCGGATTACCTTCTGATAGTTTATACTCATCTTTGATCTCTTGTTTTGACATTTTCAATTTTTTAGCCAGACTGAACTTCTGGTATATATAATCAATAACGGCCACAATCATAAAAAACATACCAATACGTATTCCTAAGTCAAGAGATATATTCATAATCAGCGCATAGGTCTTAAGTACCGGGAGTTCATAAAACAAATACATCAAGTTCTCATACTCTCTTAATGAGAAGTACACAATAATCATGATGATACCTATTTTTACAATAGACTTAATCAGTTCTACCACCGTTTTTAATGAGAACATCCTTTTTAAACCACTAATCGGACTGATATTGCTTAGTTTGGGTTCCATAGGCTTCATACTCGGCTTCCAACCCACTTGAAGGACATTAGCTAGGAACGCAACTACAAATGATATAAGACACAAAGGGGCGATCATGAATGCACCTTCAATCCATATATATTGCATCAGTTTATTAGCAAAATCCGGTGTAATTTCCGAAGTTCCAAAGAGATTGGTAATCTCTTCCATGAGTTTTATGGTTCGGTCAATGATATCCGGTCCTAATATTTTGATAGAAGCAAACATTATGACCAACATGAACGTAGTCGTAATCTCATTACTCTTAGCAACTTGGCCTTCTTCTCTCGCCTTTTCCTTTTTTCTTGGTGTTGCTTTTTCCGTCTTTTCTCCGCCACCGCCACCTTCAGCAAAAAGCTGAAGGTACATTGGCAACAACATTCTCTTGTTTTTTTCGTTCATCATCTTGGCATCATACCTTCTATAATATCTTGCATCAGCTTTTCTGCATCGCCGATGAGTACGTCGCTAATAATTGAGAATAAAGCTAATGTCAAGTAGATTGTAATGACACCTAGTAATATCTTGATTGGAAATCCGATAACAAACATATTTAACTGTGGTACAGCTCTAGCTAGGACACCAAGTACGACATTGGTGACAATCATGACAAAGAATACCGGAGCTGCTATTTGAAGTGCTAATACGAAGTACTGTTGCAAATATTCAGTAATACTTGAATATAGTTGATTCGATAATGACATCTGTCCTAAAGGAATCAAATGATAACTGTTGATTAAAGCTCTTAGAAACATATGATGGGCATTGGTCACTAAAGTTATCATAATTAATAGATAATAGTATAGATTACCGGTTATGGTTAATTGAATCTGACTGGTGGGGTCAAATACATTAACCATAGAGAAGCCTATCTGTGCATCAATGAATTGACCGGACAAGGTGACAATAGAAAATACGATATAAGCGCCAAAACCAATGAGCCAACCGACAAAGAATTCTTTGACTACAATGGCAGCAAAATTGACCACGTCCCTACTGGATACAGTTAATTCTAAAGGAATGGTGGTAATAAGAATGACACTCAGAAAAAAAGTGACAGCGATTTTTGCCACATATGGGACACTTCTATTACCAAATATCGGAACAATCAATAAAAGCCCTAAAGCACGAACAAATACCAATAGTAAAGCATCTAGAAACAAGTAAGGATCAGATAATAATAGCTGCATATCCCATCCCCTATCTTATTATGTATTGACCAAAATTATCAACGACCTGAACAAATAGCTCAACCATTCGACCCATCATCCAAGGTCCAAAAAAATAAACACCTAAGAAAACGGCAAATATTTTGGGTACAAAAGCCAAGGTTTGCTCCTGAATAGATGTTATGGTTTGAAAAACACTGATGAGCAATCCAACGACCAAAGCCAATATTAGTAATGGCGCAGACACAATAATAACCGTCATAACGGCTTGTTGCATCAAATCAATTACCAGATCTTCACTCATATTCCCACCTCTTAATCATAAAACGTCTCTACCAATCTGCCAATAATGAGTCCCCATCCGTCTGCCATTAAAAACAGCAGTAGCTTAAAGGGCATCGATATCATAACCGGTGGCAACATCATCATACCCATGGACATCAATACTGAAGCCACGACCATGTCGATGACGATAAAGGGGATATATATCAAAAAGCCGATTATAAAAGCCGCCCTAAGCTCACTGATTATAAAAGCAGGAATAATCACTTCTGTTGGTATATCATCATATGTTTCTACCGCTTCCATATTCGCAATATCCATAAAAAGAGCTAAATCCTTAGGATTTACCTCCCCCAACATAAATTCTCTTATAGGCGCAAGGCCCCGTTCAATAGCTAACTCCTGTGATATTTCTCCTGCAGCATAAGGCTGCATTGCATCCACATTTATCTGGCTAATAACGGGGCTCATGATGAACAAGGTCAAAAATAAAGCCAAACCAACCAAAAGTTGATTCGGTGGTGTCTGTTGTGTTGATAATGCACTTCTAACAAAATGTAACACAACGATGATTCTGGTAAAAGAAGTCATCATTATAAGAATAGATGGCGCAAGAGATATGAGTGTCAAAATTACGAGAATTTGAATACTACTCACTACATCTTGTCCATCTTCT
>PGZS01000071.1 GCA_002841435.1 Firmicutes bacterium HGW-Firmicutes-3
GCTCATCCAAGCAACGGATTCTTTGTCAACATTTTCAAACAATGGGTCGCTATTATCGACTGTTAGATCTGTTTTACCATATTCTCTTGAATCGGCTCTTGCAACACTGCCGCCTAGGAGATAACCCATTAACTGTGATCCATAGCAGATGCCAAGTATGGGAATACCTGCATCAAAGATGGCTTTGTCAATTAAGGGCGCATTCTCTTCAAAAACGACGGATGGCCCGCCTGTAAAAATAATTCCTTTTGGATTTCTTGCTATGATTTCCTCTATGGGTGTTTCGTAAGATAATACTTCAGCATATACATTGACTTCTCTAACCCGTCTTGCAATCAACTGATTGTATTGGCCGCCAAAGTCAAGCACTATGATCAATTCATGTTTCATTTTGTGTCCTCCTAATTACTACTCGATTATAAGAATCATGATTATAAGAATCCTGTTCTTTATCATACATGGGCAAGGTTATACTGTCAAACGTTTTTTGTCATATTATGTTTAATGTTCGGATATTAGATTTATCCTAAGTCCTAATACTGCTACATTCAAAGTCGCCTTTTATTAGGGCCTCTATAATAGATGCTTCATCCACGCAGCTATCTGGGAAAATATTATAATAACAACCTGTGTTCTCTACATAGTGGCTATCTGAATTGGTCACCATAGGACATTCTAAGGTATTTGCCAGAAGGCGGCGTCTTTCGTAATTTTCTCTACCGATATTTGAAGAGAGTACTTCAACGGCATCCGGCGGATAATCCCATATGTTCACATTCACTTCGTCTGCAAACCGATAAGGATGGGCTAGTATAATAGCGCCGCCCTTCTTTTTCACATAGGCATGTAGGTCTTCATATTTCCATTGACTGCCTTCAATCTTAAGATTATGAATACCAAGGACGATTACATCTTCATAAGCACCTTCCATGATGGTCACTTCAATCCCTTGATAGATCTTAATCGGTGCGTATTGCTTATTATAATCTTCAATGACTTCCATGGGAAAAAGCTTCATATGGTCCGTTATAAAAATGACATCAAGCCCACTTTTTTTAGCACTTCTAATCTGTTCCTCGGCTGTTGCCATTGCACATCCTGAATATTCACTCGTATGTAAATGAAAATCCACTTTCATCTTTATGACCTCTTTCTAGCTCTAATGCATGATTAACTTTGTCTTATCCATAATGTCTATGACCCAAGCTTCGATGACCGCATCTTCTCTTGTGATGCAGTAGAAAAATAGGGTTATGTTTTTCTCTTTATAATGTTTGACGTAGATGCGGCCCACCATGTCTATAACAGCAAAGTCCTCTACCGAATCCTCAACTACTGGCGATACTTTCGGTGGCTTACCGTATTGAATATAGGCTCTATGGTCTGCCTTATAAGTATGCATGGACCCGTTGACCTTAATCTTCGCATCTATGACCAACCAATCGGTTTCATTAAACAGTTCTGCCTTTTCTTCGGAGATGACTTCATATTCAAAGGTATTGTCATAACTACCGATGCTCTCAAGCACTAGCCGCACCATATCAAACTCCGGCACCTTGCTTATTGCTTCATGGTCTGCCTTACCATCTATGAATCCAAAAGCTTCCTCAGAGGCTTTGCTGACACCATAAGCACCATAGAAGCTATTATAATAAGGACTATCAATGTCGTAATAAGATGCATAACCTTTTAGAGGTGAAAAGTGGCCAAAATTATATAAAACCGTCATACGCATCGGTTCTCCTATGAACCCGGAGAAACCTAGGTCATCATTAAAAGTCATGACAAAGGGGTACCAGTCTTTCTCCTTTGTTTGAAAGCCTCCAGGAATTTTAATCTGAATGTTCTTATCCCTTAATAAAGAATAACCGGATTCATAACGACTATAGATGCTCATAACAACGATGCTCTTGGTCCATGGGTAAACCGGTGTCTGCATGATGATTATAACCAAAATTATGATCATCATCGTATAAATAAGGAATCGGCTTATAACTGTTCTAAAACGGCTTATGTCTTTTTTTAATGTTTTATCCATATGAGTCCCTCTTTTGGCTTCTATTTGTATATTATAGTATATTCGAGAGCTTCTTTCCATCATAAAACATCAAAACATCCATTTACAAGGGTTTATCTTACAACCTTTGTAAATGGATGCTGATTTCTTAATAGGGTAAGCGAATGCTAATGATGGTGCCTTTACCCTCTTCACTTTGGATATCAATGTCACCGTTATATAATTCTACAATGTGCTTTACAATGGAGAGACCCAGTCCTGTACCACCTGTTTTTCTGGTCCGTCCCTTATCAACTCTGTAAAACCGTTCAAAAATTCTACTTAAATGTTGATGCTTTATGCCGATGCCGGTATCCTCTACAACAATATTTAGTAAATTTTTGTACTTAAAAACTTTTAACTTAACATAACCAGCATCTGTATACTTGATACTGTTGTCAATGATGTTAATGAGCAGTTGTTTCATCCGATCTCGATTGCATTCAAAGGGGGGTATATTTTCCTCCACCTCCATAATCAACTGAACGTCTGCTTTGTCTTTTGGCAAGATGTCCAATACTTCATCTACAATCTCAGAGAGTTCAAATGCTTGCAAGCTTCGTTCGCCAACAAGGGACTCTATCTCGGATAGTGTTAGTATATCTTGTATGAGATTCGCCAAGCGATCGGTCTCAATGTCAATGATGTCAAGGAACCGATTGGCTACGTCCTCATCTTTGATGGCGCCGTTTTTTAGTGTATCCACAAATCCTTTAATCGATGTCAACGGTGTTTTTAGCTCATGGGTTACATTGGATACAAATTCTTTACGAATATTTTCCAGCTTTTTAATCTGGGTTACATCTGTCAACATGAGCAGTGTTGCCAAAGCTTTGTTCTTATTTGTTTTGGAAAATATCGGGGTTGCAGCGATTTCAATAACCCGATCTTCACCGTCTTGTTGGATGACGGCTTCACCTGCCATATATGTTTTTTCTTCTATGGCTTTTTCAATAATATCAAATATCGACAACTCTCTAATAACTTCATAAATTAGTCGGTCCGACATATCTTCTTCCGGTAAGCCCAATAGCTTAGCAAATCTCTCATTATAGAGCACAATCTTATAATCCATATTTACGGCAACCAGTCCGTTACTCATACTGGTCAAAATAGATTCAAGCTCTGCATTCTTCTGTTCTAAGGTCCACATATTGATCTTAAGGTTAAAAGTCATGGTATTAAACGCCGTCGCGAGCTCACCAATCTGGTCGGTACGATCGACATAGATCTTCTCATCATAATTACCTTCAGATATAACTTTTGCTATCCTGGTTAGGTCATTAATAGGCTTCATGAACCGATTGGTAACAACATAGGCGGCACCGATGGCAATAACAGAGCCAAAAATCGCACTAATTAAAATAATAAAAATCATATCTGTGGTAATTGCTTCAATCTCACTGACTGATAAGGATATTCTAATGGCACCTGAGAACTCTGCGTTCTCCAGTGGTCTTGCGTAATAAAAAAAGTATTTTTTCATGGTGTTGCTATAACGCATCTCAGATGATTTCTCACCTGCCAACGCCTTCCTGACTTCCGGGCGATTGGCGTGATTGTCCATCTTCTCAGCATCGTTATATGAGTCTACCAGTACAACACCTTTTTGATCAATTAATGTGATTCTGAAAGTAGTAATCTCCGAATAGTCGTCAATAAAACTTTGAAATTCATCTTTAGAAAGGTTTGAATCCTCCATTGCCTTATGAAGCATATCACTGATGGTTATGGTTTCTTTTTCAACACGTTCAAAGAAATAGTTGTTAATTCTACTCCATGAGAGTCCCACTGAAAAAATGACCGTTACAACGATTAGAATAATATAGGTTAGTAGTATTTTTCTTTGCATACTTATCCTTTTCCTTTACGCGTATTTGTAACCAACCCCACGGACCGTTTTTATATGCTGTGGATTTTTATCATCCACTTCGATTTTGACCCTTAGATTCCTTATATGCACGTCAACGGTTCTGGTTTCACCGTAATAATCATAACCCCATATTTTTTCTAAAAGATATTCTCGGTCAAATACACGCCCCCGATTCTTCGCCAAAAGGTATAAAAGCTCAAATTCTTTTAAAGGCAATTCCATGATCTGCCCTCTTACAGTAATCTCATGGGTTGTACGGTTGATTATCAAATCTTCCAGCTTTAAAATGTCTTCTTCAGGCAAAGTGCTTCCTGTGTTTTTGGACAGCGCCTCTGTTCTTCTAAATACCGCTTTAATACGCGCACTAAGCTCGTGGACACCAAAAGGCTTGGATATATAGTCATCTGCACCCATCTCAAGACCTAGTACCGTATCGATTTCTTCTGATTTTGCCGTTAGCATAATGACCGGCAATCGCTTATAGTCTTCGTTGGTTCTGATCCTTTTTAGTACTTCCAACCCATCGATACCCGGTAGCATAAGGTCCAATAAAACCAAATCAATTTTTTCTTTTTCGATGATTTCTAAAGCTTCTTCACCGGTTTCAGCTTGTATCACTTCATAACCGCTACTTTCCAGATTGTATTTTAAGAGTTCTAAAATATGGCCTTCATCATCAACGGTTAAGACTTTTGTTTTTAACATAGTGTCACCTCATAAGGTTTATTCAAAATGCTTTCCTGTAATATTATAAGCAATCCAGCCTGAAATATTAGTAGCATGATCACCCATACGTTCAAGATATTTGACAATGAACATGAAATCCGTACATTGCTTTACCACTGCTGAATCTTTCATCATGTGTGCTTGTAGCTCTTCTATTATAGAGTCAAATAAATCATCAATCTCATCATCCATCGCATTTACTTCTTCAGCCCTGGCCAAATTCTTACTTATGCAGCTATCTATAACTGCATTGATCATATCTTTGACCTTGTAAGCCATTTTAGGAATGTCCTCTAAAGGTTTGAAATAGGTTTCTTTACTGAGTTTAATGGTATACTGGGATATATCTTCACAGTGGTCTGCAATACGTTCTAAGTCTGTAATTATTTTCAGTATTGATGCAATATCTCTAAGATCGGATGCAATCGGCTGTTGTCTGGCAATGAGCATGATACACTCTTGCTCTATGACGCGTTCCATATCGTCGATGATATCATCTCTCTTAATGACTTCTCTGGCTAATTCCACATCTTGATTGAGCATGGCTTTGATCATATCATCAATCTGTTTTTCTATGGTTGCGCCCATCTTTACTAAATTACGGTGTAGTTCATTCAGTTCTTTTTCAAATTCATATCTGATTGGCATAATTACCTCCTAGGTCTCTGGCCTAATATCTTCTATTCTATCAAATGTACTATCGTATATCAACCGAATCTCCCGGTTATATAATCCTCTGTCTTTTTGTTCTTGGGATTAGAGAATATGGTTTCTGTCGTATCAAATTCCAGTAACTCTCCAAGCAAGAAAAAAGCTGTCTTATCGGATATTCTGGCTGCTTGTTGCATATTATGGGTTACCATAATGATGGTATAGTCTTTTTTTAGTTCTGTTGCCAAGTCTTCAATCTTCAATGTAGATATTGGGTCAAGGGCTGAAGTCGGTTCGTCCATAAGCAGGACTTCCGGTTCAACGGCCAAGGCACGGGCGATACATATTCTTTGTTGTTGACCACCTGAGAAAGACAATGCGTTACGTTTTAAGTGGTCTTTCACTTCATCCCATATGGCAGCCTGCTTAAGGCTACGTTCAACTATTTCATCTAGGATTGCTTTTTTTCTAATGCCATGGGCTCTTGGTCCATAAGCGATGTTATCATAGACACTCATGGGAAACGGATTGGGTTTTTGAAATACCATGCCCACTCTCGACCTAAGCTTGATGACATCTATATCTCCGTAGATTTCCTCATCGTCCAACTTAACGGTTCCGTCAACCTTAACACCTTCAATGAGATCATTCATACGGTTTAAAGCTCTAAGAAAAGTAGATTTACCACAACCCGAAGGTCCAATGAAGGCTGTAATCTCATTAGGGAGTATATTCATGTCGATATTTTTTAGTGCTTGAAAATCCCCATAATACAGGTTCAGATTTTCAATACTGAATTTATTATTTGTCATTTTTTTACCACCTTATCATCTAATTCGTTCACAATTTCCAAGTCCATTTTATGCCTTTTATACGCTTTTATTAATACTTCTTGATATGAGCTTCGAACTTCCATTCAAAATGAATATAATGATGATGATCACTGCACCAATAGCACAGGCCATACCAATATCTGCTTCTTCTTTCGCTGACGTATAGGCCTTAATGGTTAGTGTAGCACCGGATTCAAAAATACTACTTGGTATTTTTGCTGCCGTTCCTGCTGTTAGCAACAGCGCTGCCGACTCCCCAACGATACGACCGATACTAAGAATAATCGCTACCACGATACCGGGTATGGCACTGGGTAATACCGCTCGCCTTATGGTCATCAGCTTGGTAGCACCAAGACCTAAGGACCCTTCTCTATATGTCATGGGTACTGACTTTAGGGATTCCTCTGTCTGTCTTATGATAACCGGTAGTAATATAATGCTAAGGGTCAAAGCACCTGCAAGTATAGAATAGTTCAGTTTCAGATATGTAACAAAAAACAACATTCCAAAAAGTCCATAAATAATTGAGGGGATACCGGCCAAACTCTCTGTAGCAAAACGAATTGTTCTGACTAAGCGGCCCGGTTTAGCATATTCTACCAAATAAATGGCTGCCAAAATACCAATGGGACAGGCAATTATAAGAGAAAGCCCAATCATCATAAGCGTTGTAACTATCATCGGATAGATACCGCCGCCTTCTCTTGAGACACGTAGCAACATAGTTTTATCTGTATTGGCATTGATGGCCTCATAGATTTCTTCCATGGTCATGCCTTCTGTTGTTTTTCCGGATATACGGTCTATCGTATCCCCTTCTCTTAGAGGAAAAGGATTACCTAACCGGTCCATAGCGTCTTTTACATTAGAACTATCTTCGATCTTACTGATGATTGGAAACGTTTTATCGTTACCACCAAACTGATGAATGTCTTTAAACTCTAATAGAACGCCTAATTGGTTTTCACTGCCTTCTGTTACTTTCACTTCCACATAAGAAGATATAGAGTCAAAATCTTTTATAAGAAATTGCCAGTTTAAATGTGGCGCACCTTGTATGAAAATAAAACCAATAATCCACACTAATATACTGACTGTAAATGCTGTCGCTAAGCCAATAATACCATAGGCAAAGGCTTCTTTAAGCTTTTTTTTAGATTTTTCCGGTTTCAGTGACACGTGGACACGATCATTAATATATGATTTTTGTATGGCTTCCATTAATTTTCACCTACTTTATGAGTCAATCTATTCAGTATAAGGTTGATGATAATGATAAAGGTGAATAGGACCACCCCCGTTGAGAAAAGCATTTCTTGATGCAATCCGAAAGCATAACTCATCTCCATGGCAATATTGGTGGTTAACGGTCTTGTCTTATCCCAGATTTCACTTGGAATGCCTGCTATAGGATTCCCTGCAACCAACATAACCGCCATGGTTTCTCCAATGGCTCTACCTATACCAAGTACCACACCTGTTAAGATACCTGATTTTGCCGCCGGTAATATGACCTTGAATATCGTTTGAATCTTAGAAGCACCAAGTCCTAGGGAACCTTCTCTATAGCTTTCCGGAACGGCATTAATGGCACTTTCCGATATAGTAATGACCGTTGGTAAAATCATAATCGTAAGTACCAGCATAACTGCTAGTAAGGACTGGCCTTGATTCTGTGGAGATAGGGTCATAATCTTCGGTACAATAATCCCCAGTCCGAATACGCCGTACAGTACCGATGGTATGCCTGCTAGTAGTTCTACTGCCGGTTTCACAATCATCTTGACGGGTTTTGGCGCTACTTCAGATATAAAAACAGCCGTTAGGACCCCAATTGGTACGCCCATAAGAATAGCTCCAAAAGTTGCATATATAGAGCCAACAATCATAAAAAGTATGCCGTATTTTGCTTGATTGGGATCATCACTGGGTCGCCACTCAAGACCTGTAATAAAATCAAAAAAATTATATGTACCTTCTGCATTACCGGGAATAAAGGGCTGTAATCCTTTATAAAAAACAAAGCTGGCAATAGCGACAACGCTAATGATGGCTATGGTCGCATTAAACATAAATATATATTTGGCTACCAGCTCCGTAAATTCTCTTTTTTTGTTGGCGCGCATGTCTGAACTATTATTCGCCATAATTATGTCACTCCTGTATCTTAATCATTGCTCAAATGGTTGGTTTACATAAACTTTATATTTAAATTGTTGGTTAAGGTATCAAAACTATATAGTTGAACTTTCACCTACCCTATGTAGTTATGAATGTATCAACGTAATCTACATATGGTGGGTAAATTTAGTGAAACTTAGTTTTGACCCTTTAACCATTGTTGGTTAAGGTATCAAAACTATATAGTTGAACTTTCACCTACCATATGCAGTTATGAATGTATCAACGTAATCTACATAGGGTGGGTTAATTTAGTGAAACTTAGTTTTGACCCTTTAACCATTATTGGCAAAGTATCAAAAGTAAGTTCAACTATATATTTTTGACACTTAAATCAATTATACCAATAAGCAAACATGGCCTAGGCGACATTTGCTTACTGGTCTAAACACTATATGTTGATTCGATAATGACTATTTTACTGGGATGCCGCCTTTTTCTTCAACGACTGTTTGTCCTTCTGCTGTAAAGATAAACTCTATAAACGCTTTAGCTGCATCGGATAAATTTGTTTCATGATAGACGATATTGAATGGTCTGGATATTGGGAATGATTGATTTAATACATTCTCCATTGTCGCTTCTGCTCCATCTACTTTTAATGCTATGATGGTATCATTAATCGTTGAGAAGGAGATATAACCAATCGCTTGTGGGTTACTTGCCACTGTGGTTTGTACATTACCGTTACCTTCTGCAATTAAAGCATTTACAGTTAATCCACCTTCAAAATCAAGTATTTCTTCAAATGCGCCTCTTGTACCTGATCCATCTTCTCTAGATACAACAACGATGTCTGCGTCCGCACCGCCAACTTCTGACCAGTTGGTGATTTCACCTTTGTAGATTGCCGCAACTTGATCTTTGGTAATTTCTGTAACACCGTTTGCAGGATTAACAGCTACGGCAATACCGTCAAATGCAATAGTTGCTTCTGTCATTCCCCACTCTTTTTCAGTATCTTTAATCTCTCTTGATGCTGTTCCAATCATAGTGACGCCATCATGTGCATTTTTCACACCACCGGATGACCCGATAGACTCGTAAGTCACTGTTACACTTGGGTTAAGTGCCATAAATTCTTCTCCAAGACCTAAACCAACTTTTTCTACGGATGTTGATCCAGAAATCGTAACAGTACCTTCAATCTCAGTTGAAGTTTCTTCAGCCACAGGCTCAGCTTCAGGTGTTTCGACCGCTGTATCAGGTGTTGTGTCTGCCTCGGTTACTGTCTCTTTGCCACATCCTGCTAATACTGTAACAAGTGATAATGCTAACATTAATGCTAATATTTTTTTCATTTCGTGTTCCTCCCATTTAAGTTACGTTTGTATTTTCTTCAAGAACACCGCATTGATGCATCTTGATACTATGACTTTAACACCTTATGGTAAAGACCATATGATTCCTATGTTAAATCCATGTAAAGTGAGCATTATATACAGAAAAATCGTCTTCTTTTGCATGTACAGAGCATGCTAATAAAAAGAAAGTATCAAACCTTTCGGCTCAATACTTCCTTTTTATTGACCATATAACTACACTTCTTTATAGTTCATCAGGAATATAGCCTTTGAACTGGGCATGGTACAGTTTGCTATATAATTGATTGTTCTTTAATAAGGTCTCATGGTTACCTTTTTCTTCTATACCCTTTTCAGTTATCACTAAGATCTTATCTGCATTCTTAATTGTAGATAATCGATGGGCAATGACCAAACTGGTCCTGCCTTTGGAAAGCTTTTCCAGAGCCTGTTGTACTTTTAACTCTGTTTCATTATCAAGTGCTGAGGTGGCTTCATCTAAGATTAGAATCGGTGGGTTCTTAAGGAATACCCTAGCAATACTGATGCGTTGCTTCTGACCACCGGACAATCGGAGCCCTCTTTCACCTACAATGGTATCATAGCCTTCTTCTAGGCCCACAATGAAATCATGTATCTCAGCGTTCTTTGCCGCTTCAATAATATCTGCATCACTTGCACCTATTCTACCATATTGAATGTTTTCTCTCACTGTACCGGCAAAAAGAAAGATGTCTTGAGATACCAATCCGATATTCGTTCGAAGGGAGGCTATGCTTACATCTCGTATATCGATACCGTCGATGCTGATACGACCACCGTCCACTTCATAAAAGCGAGGAATCAAATGGCACAAAGTGGTTTTACCGCCACCGGATGGTCCCACGATTGCCAAGGTGTGTCCCGGTGTAATCTCTAGGTTAATACCATCTAGAACCGTCTCATGATTGTTATAAGAAAATACAACGTCTTCAAAACGAATATCCCCTTTAATATTTTTAAGCTCAATCGCATTTTTAGAATCCATAATTTCAGGTTCTGTCGCCATAATCTCCATGAAGCGTTCAAATCCTGCCATGCCCGATTCATATTGCTGAACAAAGGAGGTTAATCTACGAATCGGAATCAAGAAATTGTTGATATAGAGTGTAAAGGCGATGAGGTCTGTATAGCTCATTTCACCTTTATAAATCAAAAACCCTCCAAAACCAAGGGCTACCACATGAAGGCTATTGGTCATAAAACTCATGCCCAACATAAAAATTGCCATTGTTTTATAAGCTATGTTTTTTGAGCCTCTAAAAATCATATTCCCTTTGTCGAACTTATCAATTTCATAGTTCTCATTGGCAAAGGATTTGGCTACACGAATACCGGATATGCTGCTTTCAAGATCCGCATTGATACCGGCCATGCTTTTTTTGACTTCTTTGAAACCATCAGACATTTTTGTCCGTTGTTTAATGGCAAACCATACCAGTATGGGAATGAAAAGATAGACTGCTAAAGCTAACTTCCATTGAATCATAAGCATGGCTATAAAAGAACCTACGAGCATGATAATGGAAAGAAAAAGGTCTTCCGGCCCATGATGTGCCAGCTCCGTCATTTCATTAAGGTCATTAATCATCCTAGACATGATATGACCGGTGCGAGTCTTGTCATAATACTTAAAAGAAAGCTTCTGAAGATGGTTAAAAAGCTCCTTACGCATATCGTACTCCATGCGAACACCCAATATATGTCCCCAATAGTCGACGATAAACTGAAATGCGGAACGTACCACATACATCAATAATAGGGCGGCAATAAAAATCAGAAAAGGCCGAAGGGTCTCATCTGATGTAGGTAAGTAGTCATTAAGGACCTGTCTCGATAACATTGGATAGACGAGATCAATTGCTGCTATGACGAGGGCACTTAACATGTCCAGTATAAATAGCTTTTTGTGGGGTTTATAATAACTGATGAACTTTTTGTAGTTTTGTTGACCTGCCATACGTGCCTCCTTAATATAATCATATCTATATAAAACGTCCATTAAGTAACTTGATTAGGAACCAAGATATTATACCACAGGATACACTAGGAGCCAATAAATTATTTTTATCGTCCGCCTATTCAAAATCTATTGACACTATCTTCTATCATATGATAGAATAAACTTCGCGAATCAAATAAGATTCATGCAGTTGTGGCGGAATTGGCATACGCGCTAGACTAAGGATCTAGTCCATATTATTTGGGTAGGGGTTCAAGTCCCCTTGACTGCACTATATAAGATTTTCAGGTGATTGAAAATCAATGGGTTAAAAATGCACACAAGAAGAGCGTTCTTCAGAACGCGTTAAAGAGCTGGCTCCTTAAGTGAGTTGGCTTTTTTTACATTCTTCTTATTTTTATATTGTTTCTTTAATGA
>PGZS01000072.1 GCA_002841435.1 Firmicutes bacterium HGW-Firmicutes-3
CGTTTCCATACCTTTTAAACCATTGCCTTTAACCACTTGATAAGATCCTACTCCATCGTCAATAATGACTAAGTCCATTTTTCTGGCTATATATTTAATACGAATGGTTATATTTTTTGCATGCCCATGTTTTAGTGCATTGGTTAGCGCTTCTTGACATATTCTATACAAGCCATCATAAACTTGCATGGGTAACTGGAGATCTGCCCGTTTATAATAAAAATCAACATTTACCCCTGATTTTTCATAATCATCAATTAACCGCTCCAGATCATCAATAAGACTGTTAATATCCATGATGTCCTTTGACTGGCTTTTCATGGATTTTTTTAATTCTAAAAATCCACCTCTGATAATCTCTTTACTTTGTATGGTTTTTTCTTTGAGGAAATCTTTATTATTTCCAATATTATATTTACAGCTTTCCAAAAGTGAGATGACCAAGGTGACGGAGTGACCTAAAATATCATGCACTTCTTTAGATATTCTGTTTCTTTCCTTTGCAATTGCCAATTGCTTCGTGATGCTAAGATGATCTGAAAGTTGCCGATTCACCACTTGAAGGTCATTATTCTTGGTTTCTAGGCTTATAAGTAATTCTTTGTATTTGGTAATGTCAATGATTCTAAACACATAGCCGATGGTATCCCTTGAATGATCTATAATTTTTTCTAGTTTAAGAATGTAGCAACGCCACTGGTTCTGTACCATCATTCTAAATTCAGTCGTAAATCTGTTGTCATTTGTATCAAGACACTTGCTTATGCCTTCACGAAAGATTTCAAAATCTTCTATTTTAGGTCGTACGATTTCAATAAAATCGTCGATTGTTTCAATCAGTTTAAGCTTTTCATGGCTTTGGGTGATATCCTCAATAATGTTATTTTTCTCAACAATTCTTCGGCTATTATCCATAATAATAATGCCTTCATGTATATTCCCAAGAATCATGGACCTTGTTACCATTTTTATATCCAAAAACCGATAACGATATGCAACATACCCAAAAATCACCAATGTAATGTTAAACATAATCGGTGTTATGTCAAAGCCAATCTCAATCAATCGGAAGACATGAATAACATTTGCAGCAATGGGTAAAAGTAGTCCTAGGTTAAAAAGGACACTTTGTATCCATGAGACCTCATCTTTACGATCCATGAGTATACGAATCAAAAGATAATAAGAACCTGCTACCATTATGTAGCTGAAAGCTGTATGGATATAGAACCAAAATCCATAATTGTTCTGGTAGATGGTGACTGATGTAAAAAATAGATAATGGTATTTATTGGTTAACACCATCAGAAAATTAATTGTTGGCATGCCATATATTAGAATTCTAATAAGTCTTGACGGCATTCTAAATTTTTTGTAAAAATATGTGAACTCAAAAAAAACAGTGCCAAAATAGCAAACACCGATATATTGGATGACCACCCAAATCCATGCATCTTCATTGCTTGGTACTGTCTTTGTCATAACCTTAGCAAGAAGCCAAAGAATCATAAGTCCCTGGGCTTTTAAGAACATGAACAATAGGTTGCTTTTTCTTGCTTTTAAGTAAAAAGTTGCGTTGATTGCAATGGATATAAAAGCTGATAAGGTATAAAAAAATGTTGCATAGAAAATCTCATTGCTCATGTATTCATTCCCCTAAGTCAGATTATGTTTGATAGCAAAGACTGCGATTTGAGTCCTATCCTTAAGCCCTAGCTTGCTCAATATCTTTGAGACCTTATTCTTAACAGTTCCTTCAGTGAATTTTAGGCTGTACGCAATCTCTTTGTTACTTTTTCCATCAACCATTAGTTTTATTATCTTAATCTCCATCGGTGTCAAGTCGTAGTTTTTTAAGGTATCCTGCTGATCTTTTTCTTTAATATGCACATCTATAATTTCTTCCTTGACGATATTGACCACACTTTTGTGCATTACATATAGATTATGATAAACACTCTTTACCGCCAATACTAGTTCCTCCGGCTTAATATCTTTAACAATATAACCGTCCGCACCATGTTCAATAGAGTCAAAAATACTTTTTTGATCTTCAAAGGTCGTCAAAATAATAATCTTTATGGAAGGGTACAGTGCCTTAATCTTAGTTGTCGTTTCTATTCCGCCAAGCCTCGGCATTCTAAGGTCCATTAAAATAACATGCGGTCGATAATTTTCACAAATATTTAATGCTTCATACCCATCATTACCCCCATCAATCGCCTCAATATCCGGATCCTGCTTAAGCATGTAAATCATGGTTTCTTTTAATAATAACTGATCATCTACGCACATGACTTTTATCATATTTCTACCCCCATTTTTTTGAATCTGGTAACCGCAATTCGGATTTCTGCAAGTCCTTTTCTGGCTCTTTCTATGGTCTCTTCTAGTACCTCTTCAAATTGGATGAGGTTCTGATCTTGATCAAGTATAAAGTCGCATTTTTCAAGTAGTGCCAACACTTCCGTCATTGAATGACCCAGTGTATCATGAACCTCAGACATCAGCTTATTACGTTCTTGTTCTATTGTTAGCTGGTGTATTGAAGCAATATGGTCTTCCAATCTGTTTTTTGCCTGCATTAACTCATCTTTTTTATTTTCAAGGGCTATATATAAGTTCTGAATCTCTGTAATATCGTGAAAAGTAATGATGGTGGCAATCTTTGATCCATAAAGATCATTAATTGCTTTTGTAGTATATTGGATATTTAAATAGGTATCGGACTGCTTTTTCTTGAACGCTATTTCACCACTAATATGATCATTCTTGCCTACTTTTAATGCAACAATTAAGCTGTCAAGATCTTCTGAATGTTCTACAATTTCGGCAAAAACATCCATAACATCTTCTATTTTCTCACAGTGGTTCATGTCAATAAACCGATTGAAAAACAAGGCATTATAGTCTTCTAAATGATTATCCACATTAATAACCATAAAGCCATCATCAATAAACTCAACAACGTCCAACAAGGCATGGGGTAAAATATCTAAAAACTTGTGCTTTAAAACAGATATGGTAATTAAAGAAAGTGAATAGGGCATGATCACTAAAGATATATTAAAGTCCAAATCAATAATCTTTATCGTATTTAATATATGTATCAGAATAGGTACAATAATTGCCGCTGAAAAGTAAACCATTTGTCGTCTTCTATATATAGATCGGTACCTTGATTTTCTAATGAAATGATAGACACCGCCCAAATAATACAACAAGGTTACATATATCAAGGCCCAACAAAGAGGACCATAGACTTCAGTATGGACAGTAAAGCTTCGATAAAACTGATGATGTAATGGATTGGTCAATACACTTAGGTAAAAGAACGTTGGTGGGCTTAACAAAGCCATTAGCTTTATTAAGCTTGGTGCTTTTAAGCCGCGGTAGGCTCTGGAAAACATATATGCAAAGAAGCCTAGATAACATATCGCTAAATACTCAACACAACTTATTAGCCATCTGATACTGACAGTTGGAGCCACCCGTTCAAAAATATAAAAGGTTGTCCACAACCACATGACAAAGACGATGCATAAGAACCATCTAACTATAGCACCACCTTGACTCTTAACCCTTATGACTATACCAAGAACAATCATATAGGCAGCAGAAAAAATCAATGCAAATGTAATCCATGTGTTTTTATAAAAATAAATATCTTCCATCGTTTCTACCCCCTTGCCCTATATTTATTAAACCATAATCCTTTAGAAAAGACAATATTTTAACAATCTATGTAAGGTTAAAATATTAAATATGGTTAAAGGGTCAAAACTAAGTTTCACTAAATTCACATACAATATATAGTTACGTTGATACATTCATAACTATATATTGTATGTGAAGGTTCAACTATATAATTTTGACACCTTAACCAAATATAAAAGCACATAATAATAGACGTGATTGCTCACGTCTATTTCTCCCATGCACCCTTTACAAACCTCGTTTGTCTTTTTATAAGTAATTATTTTGCGAGTTTGTATTTTTATAATTCGGGTTTATTTCCCGACTTACCTTAATATTACAGGTCTTATAGCTTATGTGGTAGTATCCTAGGTCATTTATTTAGATGACTTTAGTCACTACATAGTCTTGCTTATATTTAATGATACTTCTAAATCTAACTGCTGAGCCTTGATATCAAGATTCAGTGCAATCGGATTACCCTTTTGGTCTGTATGATAGCTTAATTGAGCCTCTTCAATATTAAGTGGGACTATGAAAGAAGAGCTCATTTCCTCAATCATCGCCTGTGTAAAGATTAAGCCTAAATCCATATCGTAAGTTATAACTTCTCTTTTAATAGGGTTAAATCCTTTTTGAGTGTCATTAATCCAAGAGCGACTGACTTCTATATCCTTTTGAACGCATTGCCATAACTGATCCTTTGTCACTTTAGTCAAAGAGGCTTGATTAAAAAACGGACGTATATCCATCGTTTCTCTAACGCCTATTTCTGAGAAGATTTGGTGTGTGTCTCCCAGTCCACGATAACTACCAAGAGGTATATCTTCATATCCAAAAACATCTTTTAGTGATATTTTTATTTCATAATCTTTTTTTTCAAAATCCAAATGTCCATCTAAACCGAAATAAATAGATGGTGCATTTTTCATCGCTGACATTTTTGGATCCGGCAAAATAAGTGTACCTTCACCTTCAATACGATAAGGCCCTGCTTCCATAATTTTATCTATACTTGTAAATAAGCCGAGCTTGCTTTCGCCATGTCCGAAGGGAACACCCTTAACCACTATAATATTTAAAAACATCACAAAAAATAGCATGATTGCTGATCCATATTTGCTTAAAGTCATCATAATGAACCTATACTTAAAGATAACACCTCGTTAATATATGTGTCCAAGTTAAAATCCTCAGTTTCAAGACCTAATCGTAGCTGATGCATTTTTACCATTACATCTTCATCACCTAGGTTAATATAAGGTTGTAATTGACCAAAAAATTCTTTGAGTACTTTTGCTATATCTGTTTCTTCATCTTTACGAACCGGTAAATATATGAACCTATAATTATTGTTTTGATCGACATAAATAGCATCCCATTCCAGCTTCAATTGACAAGGTTCCAACATATAGTCCATACAATCCGTCAACGCTTTTTTAAGGTGTAACAATAACTTTTCCATTTTTCTTTTGGACAAATGGTTTTGATTTTCTTTTTTGTGAAGTGCTTCACACCCTTTAAGCTCCCAGTAAATCTTTACATCATCGTCTTCGTAGCTGTAATCAAAGGGTATCAGACTTGATATCTGATTGTGTTGACACATTTTTATTTGATAATAGATACACTTTTCCAATGGATATATTTCTATCAATGACTCGCCCTCATTTCTTTAATACAAAACTATAATAGGTTTACTAAGAAATCCCATCAACGCTCATTTTATCCAATAATTCATTCACTAGCTGCATAATCTTTTCTCTGAATAAAAAACCAATGGCAATTAATACAAGAATAATGATGGCAATCTCAATAACACCCATACCCGCCTCGTCTTTAATAGCATTAACTATTTTATTTTTTAACCACATTACTTTGAAACATAATTTACGCATAAAACCCTCCTATAATTTCATAGCCATGAAAGTCGGAACCATGACAATGATGATTACTGTAATTAAACTAATGCCCATAGGCAATAACAATTTGGTACTTGCCTTCTCGCCTAGTCTTCGTGCTGTTGTTGTTCTAATCGTCCATGCTTCTCCACTAAGTTGTTTTAGAGCTATAGTCATGGATTGGCTACCTCGTTTCAGATTTTGAGTAATAATTGCGACAAATCTTATAATTTCTTTACACTGTGTTCTTTTTCCGAAGCTTTCTAACGCCTCAATCTCAGGTATACCATTCTTGATGTCTTGGCTGACCAACGTCATCTCTTCATAAAGTATACCTTTAGAAATCTTGTTAAGCTGATGATCTACTACGATTTTTTGCCAAGCATTGCTGAAGGTCATACCGGCATTCATCAACATTGTCAGTTTATTCACTACTGTCGGAAAATCATATAAAATCTCTTCCTTCCTAGAAGCAAGAGCCTTATCCAATTCTCCTTTTTTTAGAACATAAAATAAGATTGCTATTAGTACTGCCATTATAAAAATCCGATATCCGGAGACACCTACTTCTTGAGTTGACCAGTGTACCGGAATCCCACTTTCCTCTGTTTTTTGGGGTAGGATTATCTTGTCATCTGTTTTGATTACATAGTTTTCAATGGCCTCTGCAAAATCTTTTGTATTCATTTCCTTGAGTGTAATTCGAAAGTCATAGACATAAGACATAGATACTTCTCCAAGCCCTAAATCCACCAATAATGAGACTTCATAAGGTATTCCCCTCTCCATAGCATCTCTTTTTAATACGCCCTCATGGCTTAGATAGTCTGTTGTAAGTGAGGTATATCGTACTGTGACTTCTTCACCAAATGGTTTTTTAGGTAGAAACAGATCCTTATGGACATTGCTTGGACTCATTCCTTTTAACATTAAAGGCTCTAACTCAGAAAAGTTAGCTGTTAATAATTTAACTGCCACTTCTCTTTCCGGAAGCTTAGGTTCGACTCTAACTTGTAAACGACCGAACAAGGTATCCTCCTCTTCTATTTTGTAATTCAAATCATAAAGAACCGACTCTTGATCATAAGTTGGTCGTTCAATTATAGGGTTTATCTCTCTTGAAGTTTCATGATTATTTCCAATGGCCAGGGCAAAAAAAACTCCCAAGGATAGTACCAGTATGATTAAGCCTATACGGTTACCTTGATAGCGATAGACGCCTTGTTCATAATGCTTTTGACGATAAATCTTACTAAGCTTTTCTAGCTCTTGACTTGTTAGCAAACTTTTTAACTGATCAAAGGACAGACGCTTTATAATAGGAGCACCTAGAATATAAAAAAAGTCCGTTGTTTCTTCATCGTCTACTAGAGTACGCTTAGCATAGACAAAATATATCACAAGCATTGCCAGATAAAGCATCATAATAACTTCATACATATCACACCTCTATATTAACAATCTTTTCTCCGATTTTACGACTGAGCGTATACAAAAAAAGTGCAAAAATCATTACCAAACGACCAATCAACGTCTCGTACAATGGACGAAGAAAATCCGGTGATGTTAGTTGAAAAAACAATATCATGCCCGGAATGATGTATGAAAGAATCTTTTGTTCAAACTGTTTTTGCACAACCAATAGATCTATTTCCTTTTGAATCTCTATTTTTTCATTAATCATATGTGTTGTTTCTCGTATAATCCGAATCAAATCACCACCGGTTCTTTTTGCCATAACAAAAACACCGGTAAAATTATGAATGTCTTCAACCCCTGCTCGTATTGCAAAGTCTTCCAGTGCAGATTCTATGGTTTCATTCATGTTGAGCTTTTTGACAATGAGCGACCACTCGATGATAATATCCGTCTGTTGATCATAAAGAATCTGAAGGTCTGCCAGTGTCTGAATACATGCCTGTTCTGCCGACCTTCCTGCAGATAGAGAGGAGGATAAGGTGTACATCGCTTCACGAAATTGCTCCCTTAATATATGTTTTCTGTTTTTTATGGATAAAGATTTCTGTGTTTTTATATGAAAGTAGACACCTAAGCATGCGATACTTGCAAGGATTATATGATTAAAAAAAATCATGCCCATAATAAAATAGTAAGCCATTCCCAAAAGGATATGTAGAATCCATTCTTTTTTAGAATAATGACACTTATTATATGTTTTGTCGTCTTGTAAAATCATATCGGTAAACACCCCTTTATATTGGATAAAAGTAGCTTTTCACGGTTCTTAAGTTGATTGCCACTTCTAACTAACTGACCACAAACAGCTTCATCGGTTGATTGCTCATCTTCTTGGAAAGTGTAAAGCGGATTCATTACAACATGCCCGTCCTTATATGTTACAATCTCCACCACTTCCAAAACTTTTCTTGATTTATCTCTCAGTCGGCCAAGGTGTACCATAACTTCTACAGCTGAAGCAATCTGTTGTCTTATCGCTTCAAGGGGCATAGCAGAACCTGTCAGAACCATGGTTTCAAGACGACTTAGCATATCCATAGTAGAATTGCCATGTCCAGTGGACAAAGAGCCGTCATGACCGGTATTCATAGCTTGAAGCATGTCCAACGCTTCGTGCCCTCTAACTTCCCCAACAACAATCCTATCCGGTCGCATTCTAAGGGATGACTTAATTAAGTCCTTAATAGTTATTGTACCGCGTCCTTCAACATTGGCATTTCTTGTCTCTAAACTGACTAAGTTTGACACTTTATTAATCTGAAGTTCAGCAGAATCTTCTATGGTAATGATTCTTTCATCATCAGGTATGGCGTTAGACAAGACATTAAGAAAAGTGGTCTTACCAGATCCTGTACCGCCACAAATAAAAATATTATATTTGGCTTTAACAAGCGTTTGAAGTACCAGTGCAACTTCCGATGAAATACTTCCCCAGTTCACTAAATCTGCCATATCAATTGGTTTTTGTGGGAATTTTCTGATTGTTAATGTTGGCCCTTTTAATGCAATAGGTGGTAGTACCACATTGATTCTTGATCCGTCTGTCAATCTAGCATCACAAATAGGTGATGATTCATTCACAACTCTATTTACCTTGGACACAATCATCTGAATAATATTTTCAAGTTGTTCTTGTGAATCAAAAGTATAATCTAGCCGAGTCACATGACCGTTTCTTTCAATGAAAATATCTTTAACCCCATTAACCATTATTTCAGTTATACTTTTATCATCTACAAGGGGTTGAAGAATGTCCAACCGTCTTAGGGCATTAAATACTTTCTCTTTTAGGTGTAGCCTTGTTCTAAGAGGCAGATAAGTTGTCTGGGTTATTCTTTTAAGAATCCCTTCAATAAGGGTTTCGACTTGCTCGTCCGATATATCATCCATAAGTCCCATTTCATTACGCACTTCACTTATTAACATATTGTAATGATGGTCACTGACTATTTTTTGATCATACATGTCGCATCAACCTTTCGATTTTTCCATAAACAGAAGATTGGCTATTGAATAAAATTCTTCCTTCACCTATTTCTCTTATCAAGCTATCATCAAAGTTTAGTGTTACATCTCCCTCTATCCGATTATATATGGATTTTGGCAAGATTTGATTGACCACCACCAACTTGTCCTTAAGGATTTGTTCCTCACTTAGCCTATTAAGATCTTCTAAAAAAACCAACCACTTTTTATAACCCTTAGCATCACCACGTACATTAAAAACTTTATGATGACATTTCTTTATAAGTTCAAGGGTTTTTCCCAAAAAGTCTTGGGCAAAATCTATAACCATATAATCATAGTCACTTTTTTCAATCATATAGTCTATCCAGGTTAACCACCTGTTCGCTTCAAAGCCTGACAAGTCACCTTCACTGACTGCCGGCATCAGATAATGAATACCCGAGACCGAATCCACGCACTTCATCTTCTCAAGCCCCATGATCCAATTGCTCTTTGACATGATATGCAACATATAATCCGATAAGTTGTCTGATGATGTGCCTTGGTATGTTATATGGTAACTTGGAAAAGATTCCAAGCTTAGAAAAAGTACTTTGTAGCCCTGATTAGCCTTGGAGGCTGCTATAATCTGAGCAACCGTTGTATTACCTGATCCTCCTGCCGGACTGTAGCAACCTATTAACTTTAAGATTCCTTTTTTTTGGCTGACCCACTCTTTTGTTGTTAATTCCATGAACAGGTTTTTGATGGTTGACTCTATCTCTTTAATACTTTGGTATTTAAATAGGGTATGTATTCCTTGAAGATTATATCCCGAATGACCTTCCACCATTAATACCATATGTTCTTCCATTTCCTTAGGCATTCTGCCTTCGGTCAATATCATAAGTTCTTCACCTAATAAAATGAGATCATAATGATTCGAATTCAAGTATGCTTCTAGATTGTCTTTCTTTTTGAACATTGTCATCTCAAACTGGTTCTCTCTAGACAAAACCAGATTTTCTATCAATCGATCATTATATTCTTGATCGCCCCCACCGATTAATAACCTACAACGCATAATAGCCTCCCTTTACTTGACCTCCTAATTATACTGAACAGATATTTAATTGTAAAGAACAATTTGTTAATAGTTCACAATTATATCGTATTTATTCCGCCATTTATTGTATATATTTACATATAATCCTATAAATGGCAATAACTGGCAATTTCTAATAAAATATGCCTCGTGGAAGATTGCACCTAAGTGTAGATTGTTGTATAATTATCTTAATAAATCAAATACGTGTTGAGTTAACCACAAAAAATACTCTGTTTTCTTTACGCAGATTTTTTGTGGTATTTTTGATTAAGGAGGTTTGCCATGTCATCACTATTGCTAAAGAATATTGACCACATCTACACGTTTAATAATCAAGAAGACCACTTAGAGCATCAAGATCTACTCATTGTTAATGGTGTTATAACGGCTATCGGCCACAATCTACCTTCAGCAACGGATACTAAAATCATTGACTGTGAAGGTCTTGTTGCTTTACCCGGATTTGTTAACACCCATCATCACCTTTATCAAACCCTGTTTAGAGGGCTAAAAGAAGTTCAAGAAAAACCTCTTTTCCCCTGGCTGATTGGCCTCTATGAGTTCTGGCAACATCTAACACCGACAGCGGTGTATCATGGTGCTATGGTTGGCTTCTCTGAATTACTGCGTACCGGTTGCACCTTAACTGCCGACCATCACTATGTTTTCCCAAACGGTCAGCCCTCCACTCTAATTGATGAACAGATTCAAGCCGCAAAAGACATTGGTATGCGGTTTCATGCAACTAGAGGCTCTATGTCTCTTGGAAGAGATCATGGTGGCTTGCCTCCAATGTCGGTTGTTCAAGAAGAGTCTATTATTCTAGAAGACTCGCTTAGACTCATTCAAACCTATCATGACCCGTCTGACTATGCTATGACCAGAATTGCACTGGCACCTTGCTCACCTTTTTCTGTAACAGCAGACCTTATGAAAAACACAGCCTTACTTGCCAGAGAACATAAGGTCATGATGCATACCCATTTAGCCGAGACATTAGATGAAGAAGCTTTCTGCCTTGAAAAATATGGCCGTAGGCCCTTTGAGCTCATGGAAGATTTGGGTTGGGTCGGAAAAGATGTTTGGTACGCCCATGGCATATTCCTAGATGATCATGAAATACATCGTTTAAATGGCTCCGGCATTGCCCACTGTCCTTCCAGCAATATGAAGCTTAATAGTGGTATCTGCAGAACATCAGAACTTCATAATATAGGTGCCAATATCAGTATTGCTGTGGACGGAAGTGCCAGTAATGACGGTTCTAATATGTGGGAAGAAGTTAGACGCGCCTATTTGCTAAATCACCTTAAGTACGGTACTGAAGGTCTAGATGCCTATAACATTCTTAAGATATCTACAAGAGGTGGCGCACAGGTTCTTGGAAGAACAGACACCGGTTATCTGGCACCCGGCATGGCCGCAGATCTTAATCTCTTTGATTTATCCGGTATTGAGTATGCCGGTTGCCACGACCCTTTGGTTTCACTTGTATGTCTTGGTAATCATTCTTATACTAAGATGACCATTGTCGCAGGTGAGATTGTCTCTATAGACGGAGAGCTACAGAAAATCGATACAGAACAAATGGCTAAAGATGCTCATAAGACCGCTGTTGATTTGGTTAAGAGGGTTAGGGGTTAGTGGTGTAAGAGTTGACTAAGAGGTCCCATGAAAACCCTTCCACAGTGTGTGTGATTACGGTCTCCGGTTGGTGCATCCATGCACCAAAAGTCGACGGTCAGCATCCATGCTGACTTACAAATTTCATAAGAAAGTTTTCATTTTAGCATCATGTCTTGAAGACTGACATGATGCATGAGGTTACTTTCTTATGAGCCTCATCACACACACTGCTTGAGCCTCATCACACACACTGCTTCCAGGAACTTCATGGTCGATGTTGGTTCCTATAATACTATTGGTTACCCTTGTCTTCGTATAGAAAATGCGATATTTATCTTATTGAAATTACGTATACTATATGTAGGTCGTTCTTGTTAGTGACATGTAATAGTGACTTGATTTTTTAAGGGATTTAGTTTATGTTCAAATTTTTACAAAAAATAAATGTTGAAGTGAATATCACCTCAACATTTATTATATAATTTAAATTGTTCTTTTATGGTTAAAGTGTCAAAACTGAGTTTGACGCTTTAACTTTTTATAGTTCTTTGACTTTTTCTATGAAGTCTACTAAGGACATTTCGTCATTTTTTTGTTGACCGAAGGGTCGTATTGAGACGGATCTTGCGTTTCGCTCATTCTCGCCTACGATTAATAGGAATGGGATTTTCTCCATACCACCTTCTCGGATCTTATAGCCGATACGTTCGTTTCTAAGGTCACCCTCTACACGAACACCTTGCTCATCCAACTTATTCATTACTTCTTTGGCATATTCATCAAATTCCGGTGATATAGGTAGTACTTTGACTTGAACCGGAGCTAACCAGTAGGGGAATGCACCGGCAAAGTGTTCAATTAAGATTCCGATAAATCGCTCAATTGATCCATAAACAACTCGGTGCAACATGATAGGCCTTTGTTTCGAGTTGTCATGCTCAATATACTCTAGTTCAAATCTTTGAGGCAATTGGAAGTCAAGTTGTATGGTGCCACATTGCCAAGTACGTCCAATACAGTCTCTTAAATGGAAGTCTATCTTGGGACCATAGAAAGCCCCGTCACCTTCATTTAAGATATAGGCCATGCCTTTTTGATCTAGGGCTTCTTTTAGGGATGCTTCTGCCATATCCCAGTCTTCTTGTATCCCAATACTGCCTTCTGGTTTGGTGGATAACTCCACATGATAACTGAAACCGAATTTTGCATAAACTTCATCAATCAGGTTAATAACATTTATTATCTCTTCTGTAACCTGTGATCTGGTCATGAATATATGGGCATCATCTTGAGTAAAGCTTCGTACACGCATAAGACCATGTAAAGCCCCACTCATTTCGTGACGGTGAACCAAACCTAGTTCGCCCATTCTAAGCGGTAGATCTCTGTAGGAATGTTGCTTTGTCTTAAAAGCCAGCATGCCACCTGGACAGTTCATTGGTTTAACCGCAAAATCTTCATCATCTATTTGTGTTGTGTACATGTTATCCCTATAATGATCCCAATGCCCCGAAGTTTCCCACAAGCTTCTGTTTAAGATAATCGGTGTCGACACTTCTTCGTATCCGTTTCTCTTGTGAATCTCTTTCCAGTATTTAATTAATATGTCTTTTAGAATAATGCCTTTGTTTAAAAACACCGGGAATCCTGGGCCTTCATCATACATTGTGAACAGCTCTAGTTCTTTTCCCAGTTTACGATGGTCTCTTTTTTTGGCTTCTTCAATCATATCCAGATATTCCTTCAGATCTTTCGCCTTTGGAAAGGCTGTACCATAGATTCTGGTCAACATCTTATTATCCTCAGATCCACGCCAATAAGCGCCTGCAACACTGGTTAATTTAAAGGCCTTGATGTCTTTGGTTCTTATAATATGAGGACCTGCACATAAGTCAACAAAGTCTCCTTGTTGATAAAAAGAGATCTTCGCTTCCTCCGGTAAATCCTGTATCAACTCAACTTTATAGTCTTCGAACTTCTCCTTCATAAGCTCAATAGCCGCTTCTCTTGGTAACTCGAATCTGGTGATCTCCAAGTTCTCAGATGCTATTTTCTTCATCTCACCTTCAATGAGTACCAATTCTTCAACCGAAAAAGGGGTCTCACGGTCCAAGTCATAATAGAAACCATTGTCTATTGCCGGTCCTATAGCCAGTTTGGTTTCTGGATAAAGTCTTTTTACTGCATGGGCCAACAAATGGGATGCTGAATGCCAAAAAGCTTTTTTGCCGGCTTTGTCATTGAAGGTAAGTATATTTACCTGTGCATCTTCACTTACTTCGTCTCTTAAGTCTGCTATAGCGCCATCAACCTCACCTACCAAAGCTTGTCTTGCTAGGCCTTCGCTTATTGTTTTTGCTATGTCTAGGACACTTACTTTTTGTTCAAATTCTAATGTATTACCATCTTTTAATGTTATAATCATTTTTTTCTCCTTCTTTCTACAAAATAAAAAAGACCCATCTCTTGCATTAGCAAGGGACGAGTCAACCCGCGGTTCCACCCTAATAATAGTTTCCTATCACTTCATTCGACGATAACGTAGTCAACGGATTGTATTAGAAGCATAATTATAACAGAAGACGCTCATATGTCAATATATTCTATCTTATTTCACTGAAAATCCTTGAAATCCGTCTTCTGGATCATAAAAAGGACTTTGCACGTCATCTGCATATATTGCATATAACTTACAAAGTCCTTTTTGATTTGTGAAACTTAGCTATACACTTTATCTTAAGATAAAGGGCAGAGCTCTTAGTTGAGCATCAGTCAAAGGTATATAGTTCCGAATGCTTCAACGGAATCTATATATCTTTGATTGATTTGTGAAACTTAGCTATACACTTTATCTTCTTGGGAGGATTAAAGAGGGGGGCTATTTAAGTTAGTAATTTATGACAGTTTGCATAAAAACATTTTGAAGAATATATAAGGAAAGCAAAGAAATCATCATAGATATAAGGGGTGTCATAATCCATCCTGACCCAATTCTACCTAGCTCCTTCATGTTAATGTTTCTACCGCCTTTTGCCAAACCGATACCCATAATGGCACCCACGACTGCTTGGGACTGGGATACAGGTACCAATGGAAATGCAGGAAGATTCCTTGATGTCAGCCAGATACTTAAAGACTCTGAGGAAAATAAAAACAAGACAGTCGAAGTGGCCAAAACCACTATGAAGGCACTTATCGGTGAGAGCTTAAAGAT
>PGZS01000293.1 GCA_002841435.1 Firmicutes bacterium HGW-Firmicutes-3
ACGATACCAAGAATTTATAAAATCAAATATCTACGATGCACATAGATCAACTGCAATATTAGAATATCATAGGATACTGTATTAGTCAATAATATTCAGACAAGGCTTTGGTGAAAATGCCATATTTACTCATGAATTCTTACTATATTTAGTTGTTTTTACATGAAGAAAAAATTGCTTTTAGAGAAATGAAATGTATTAAATAGTCAGCTAGTAATTGAGAATACATATAATTTTAACGATAAAAAAAGTGGACGAGTTTAGCTGGATAAAATAAGCAGAAACTAGGAAGTGACAATATTTAAAGGGTTTAGATTGAATCAAATGAATAAACATACACTTATAACGATAAAAAAGCTTCTAATAAATAGACAGGGACGCGACTTTATGTTATTCTTTATAAGGATGACAAGACATAATACTAAAAGTAATGAGAGGTTAGAATATGAATGCCATAAGACAGATAGAAACGGATGACGAGATTAAGATTTTTTCAGATCCATACAGAATGAAAATAATCAATGCCTATATAAAAGCCAAAAAACCTTTGACGGTTAAAGGTGTAGCAGATATTATGGGAGAAGTACCTGCAAAAGTACATTACCATGTAAAAAAACTGCTATCTATCAATATCCTAGAGCTTGATCACACAGAAGTCATTAATGGCATTACTGCCAAATATTACAAGCTAACAACGGAACAGTTCAAGGTTGCTTACCAGAATGTCAATAATCATGAGGCTTTATTTGATTCGACAACCAACATGATTCTTAGCGTTGTAGACGAATTTAAGGAAGATATCATGAAGGGTGCAAAATACCTGAAACAGATTCAAGGAAGAAAAGATGAATCTAGGAACGGATATATAGATAAAGAAGAAATTTACTTGAATGAAAAAGAGTACTTTGCCTTTGCAGAGGAGATGCGTGCTTTGATCGAACGTTATCAAGTTGAAGGTGAAGAAAAGGCGGTTTATAACATTTTCACCGGTTGGTTCAAAAAATATTGGTAGGTTTAATAATACTGGAATTAGACGATGACAATAAGAAAAGGTTCTATCCGTTATAATGGATAAAACCTTTTCTTATTGTTGAACTTGTATTGCTTAGCTTCTTATTCTCTAGAAAAGTCTAAATATAAAAAAGTGTTAGCCGCTTTCCTGCGGTGAATAATTTGCAAGTATGTTATTGAATCTTATTAAAATGAACATCCATTTGTGGGAAAGGAAAGTGGATATTGTTTTCATCAAAAGCAATTTTAACTTGGGTCATAAGATCATAATGTACAGTCCATACATCTGAGGTGTTGCACCATACACGTGTTTGGAAGACTAAGGCACTATCACCATGTTCAGCAAGTTTGATGAAGGGCACAGGATCTTCATGAACAAGTGGGTGCCTACTTATAACCGATTCAAGAACTTGAGCAACCAGTTTGATGTCGGCATCATAACCGACGCTAAAGGTCATATCAACACGACGGGTTGGTTTTTCAGTATAGTTGATGACAGTGGCATTAGATAACTGGCCATTGG
>PGZS01000073.1 GCA_002841435.1 Firmicutes bacterium HGW-Firmicutes-3
TTGACAACTTCTTTCTTAAATTCGCAACTGTATTTTGCCATAAAAAACCGACCTCCAATTGTTAGATTTTTAGGTCTAACTTTTGGGGGTCGGTACATTATCCGACTGCCCCCTTTTGTTCGTTCTCTAGGAAAGTCTATGCTATGTTAATGCGTTGAAGCGTCGCATTAACTATCAAGGAAGTCTTTCCTGCCGGAACAATTTGCTTTGCAAAGCGAGGCGTAGCCTCTTTGTTCTTCTCTAGGAAAGTCATACCCTAGTTTTCAGCCTAAAAGCGTGGCAGAAAACGTCAAGGAACTTTCCAGTCGAACCGTTCAGAAATATGAGCAGAGCTCATAACGAAGCGAAGCTTCTTTTCTTGGTATAAAAATGTTGAATGTTTCTTAATTATTTGGAATAAGGATTTTGTTGCCTGGATAGATGAGATTTGGATTTTTTAACTGATTGAATTCAGATAATTCTTGCCAAGTGAAACCATAAGTTCTAGCAATTCTCCATAAAACATCTCCGGATTTGACGATATATACAACGGGTGCTTCTACAACTGGAGGCGTAACAACAGGAGGAACAACAACAGGTGGAACCACAACGGGTGGAACAACAACGACTGGGTCAACAGCTGCGATACGACCGGTTACAGTTGCTTTTTCTGTACCATTTTCTAACATGTAGGCTACAAGGACTTCATCAAGAGCGTCGAATTCACCAAGGATTGGGTATTTTGCCAAAGCGGTATAAGCATCTCCACCGGCGCCTAAGAAATCATTGGTTGCAAGTACATAAGTTTTTGTATCTTCTAGAAGCACACCACCGATCATTACTTCAGTAAGCTTTGAACCAACCGGAAGGTTAGAATCAAATTTGATGGTCATACCGGCTATGTGAGGGAAGGCACCCTTTGCAAGAGGATAATCGGATATACCAACTTCGAGAATAGATTTTATATCTGCTCCGGTTACACTTTTTGTGATTACATAATTACCAAAAGGTAAAACAGAGATAATATCACCTTGAGTAATATCACCGGTAGCTATGGAGGCACGAATACCACCACCATTAGTAATTGCTAAATCAGCACCGCTTATATCCAGCATAGCCTCAGCGATTAAGTTACCAAGGTTGGTTTCACCGGTACGTACAAAATCTCTTTCGCCTTGTAAATCAATGGTTGTCGTTCCGACAACAACTGAAGTAATGACTGCATTTTCAGCACTAACCGTTTCAATTAGTGCCAATACTTCAGGATTAGGTACAATATTAGCAGCATCTGCTGTGGCTAATATGCTGGCACTTGATGTTAGAGTACCATCCATATAGCTTAATGTAACCTTTCCGAGATTTTTTGCATAGTCGTTTGTTTGAACGATTAAAGTATTATTGACAACCATGCCGCTACCTTCACCATAAATCGAATGGCTGTGTCCGTCTACAAAAAGGTCAATGCCGTCAACCGCTGAAGCGATTGCCTCAGAGGTGTACATGCCTTCATTACCGATATGACCTAGACAGATAATAATATCAGCCATAGGTGTTAGGAGATTGACCATACGTTTAGCGGTTACAATAGGGTCTTCGAAGGTAAGACCGTCCACATTTTTGGGATGGGTCTTATAAGTGGTTTCAGGAGATGCAAGTCCGAATATAGCCACTTTTACACCTTCAAATTCTTTGATGACATAATCATCCAGAAGTAAAGTGTTGTTAGCTTTAAGTACATTTGCACCCAGTAATGGGAAGTTGGTTTCAGCATCTAGTTCAAGAAGCCTTGCTTGTCCGTAGTTGAAATCATGATTACCGACGGTCAAAGCATCAAACTTCATGAGGTTCATGAGACGGGCAATACTTGCACCCTTGGATATGGTTGCAAACGTCTGGCCATGAAAGGAATCACCTGCATCCAAAAGAAGAACATTGTCACCGGCTGTTCTTGCTTCGTTAACCAAGGTGGCAATCTTAGCATAACCAAAATTTCCACTTTCGACGACACGTGCATGCACGTCATTAACATGGAAAACAGTGATTTCTACAGGATCTGCTGCATAAATTGGTACTGCAAAACTAAATAAAAGGGATAGAGTTAAGATAATACTTAAGAATCTTTTCATAGGTACCTCCTTTTAATAAATGATTGGACACGTTATTATGTCGTTACATATAATTCTAGCACTTTGATTTTGAATTGTAAATTAAATATGAACAAACTATGAAAAAAAATTGTAAAATTTAGATTGAGATAGAGTTAAGGGCATACATGCGTCCTGAATGTCGTGTTGTTTGTTATAAAGTTGTATGACTATGGCCATTATGATAAGTGTTGCCAATCTTGAGGATATGTTTTGGCAAATCGGAATTTTGACAAATGGAAATGACAGGTTCATGATTTGACCAAATAGGTAGATGCCTTTTTCTATGTCCCACCAAAGTTTGATAGAGCTTATGATTTGCTTCGATACATATGGGTGCTTCCATATCGCTTACGAAATCAAGTATATAGTTTACAAGACGTTGTTCGTCAATAAGTTGCCGGATTGCCGGATGAAAAGGTCCTGCAACCACATCCCGGCCCAATTGAATTTCTTGGGTAGTCTGCAAGCCAATACGTAGAACCTTAATACCTGCCGCTTCGAATCTCGGAAGGATATCAAGACATAGATTGATGGTTGTTTCTAGATCCCAAGGGGTATAGAGTCCATGTTGATATAAAGTCGCAAGTTCTGTATCTTTTATTACCAAAGTGGGATAGATGCGTACCATGTCGGGGTCAAGTCCGATAATTTGGTCAGCTGTATATAGAGATAGGGCCACTGTATCCTTAGGTAAACCGAGCATCATCTGAAGACCCAAGTCAAAAGGGTAAGAACGAATCAGCTTGCAGGCTTTGATCACATCATCAGCAGTGTGACCACGTTTTGAAGCTAGAAGGACTTCATCGGACATAGATTGGACGCCTAGTTCAATACCGATTACAGGATAATGACTTAACAAGTCTAGAATTTCTTTAGTAATCATATCCGGCCTTGTGGATAATCTTATACCATCCAGGTCGTACTTGTGTATATATTCAGTCGCCAGTTCCAAATATGACTTCTGTTCTTCTATAGGAATACCTGTAAAACTACCGCCGAAGAAAGCAATCTCAATGTGCGGCATACCTTTTACAGTAGAGAGATAGGCTTCAATCTCATCTCGGACTTGATGTTCATTGAAGCTTGCATTATAGCCGGATATCTTTTTCTGATTACAGAAGATGCAATCATGAGGACAGCCATTATGAGGTACAAAAATAGGAATATTCATATGTTTTTTCATAAAGTCTCACTTTCATATACAAGAATGGAACCGATGTCCTGAAGTGGCAGACCATCTACTTGAAATATATTGCAGCCTTGTTTTCGTATGAATGCATCTATGGCTTGGTAACTTGGATGTGTGGTCAAATCTCCGTTAAAATATAAAGTATCTTGGATTTGGCCGGCAGTTCCGCCAATAAAACCATAGTCATGGTGTTCGAGCAGGATATAACCCGGTTGTATTTTTAGCAGCTTTAGAGTTGTAGGTTTACACGACCTAAGAATACCTTCATCGGCTGTGATGAGTGCATGACCTGTTATGGGGAGTGCAACACATCTTACATAGCCTTGTTTGATGTCAATCCATTGTCTGGAGCCACTATCGATATGATTTTTCAACTTTGAAGCTGTAATGGACCTTGGATGAAGAAAATAATTAGTTAAGGACAAAGCATTCAGGTAAGCAGACTTAGGATAAGCAGTTTCCAAATCCTCATCGACTATACGTACATCTATACCGAGATGAATCAATCGTTGATAGATAGCATCCGGAACCGACTTGGATAAGAATATAATCTGATCTATAATATGAAGATGCAGGTCACTATGATTTTCTACTCCTGGATATAAATGATTGGACTTTGGGATTTCTATGACCTCGCCTAATGATTGAAGTTGTTTTTTTAAGGAAGGATAGGCGTTGTCGGCGATGAAAATTAAACGCAAGTGGCTCACCTCTTTATGATAGAATATAGTTTTGACACCTTAAACATCTATTAAGATTATAATGTGAAAAACACAGGAATATCAATAGCAAATTGTAAATAGTTGGGACGGCCGGACTTTTTATAAGTATTTAGCCTTAAGAGGCTTGTCACGAAGTGATGGACATGGTAAACTAATCATATGTAAGGGATGCTAACAAATGTTTAGGAGGCGCTATGACAGAACGAGAACGTGAAGTATTTAATCTAATTGAAAAAGACCCTTTGATTTCTCAAGTTGAACTGGCAGCAATGCTTGGCATTACACGTGCATCTGTTGGGGTTCATATCAGTAACCTGATGAAAAAAGGGTTTATTAAAGGCAAAGGCTATATCACCAATACCGAACACCCCATAACGGTTATTGGGGGCGCCAATGTTGATTATCAAGGAAAATCAGATCGTACGATGATTATGGCAGATTCCAATCCGGGAAAAATCAACCATGCTCTGGGTGGTGTAGGTAGGAATATAGCGGAAAACCTGTCCATGTTAGAGGTGCCGGTAAGGTTGATAACAGCTATGGGCGGGGATGCTGAAGCTTCAATGGTACGTGATAATGCTGTTTTGCGAGGTATTGACATTGAAGACTGTCTTATACTAGCCAATGAGCGTACATCCACTTATCTCTATGTCTTAGATCATCTTGGGGATATGGTAACAGCGGTATCCGATATGTCTATTACAAGCAGGCTAAATGAAGATTTTTTAAGAACGAAGTTGATGAAGATTGATAAAAGCGCATATACAGTTATCGATGCCAATCTGCCCGAGGAAAGCATTCATTTTTTAGTGCGACACTTACAGAACACAAAGCTCATTTTTGATACAGTATCAACGACTAAAGCACTAAGAGGCAAAGCGGTGCTAGATGGCTTTTATGGTATTAAGCCCAATCTATTAGAAGCGGAAGTGCTACTGGATAGAAAAATCCACACCGATAAGGACATCGAATTGGCGGGTCAAGCATTTTTAGATATGGGTATAAAAAAGGTTTTTATTACTTTGGGTAAAAAAGGTGTGTATTTTACAGATGGCGAAGATAGCATTTTTAGAAGTTCAAAAGTATCAGAGGTCGTAAATGTGACAGGTGCCGGAGATGCTTTCACAGCTGCTATGGTATATGCCTTGCAACATCAGCTCAAGGGCTTAGATTTTGTAGATTTTTGTCTTGGTGCATCTGGTGTGACGGTTTTGAGTAAAGATACCATTGCAAGGAATCTGTCTGTTGATAATATTATGAAAATGATAAAGGAGTGTTAAGAGATGAATAGATATTTGGAAATCAGTAAAGAAATAGAAGAGGCTCTAGAAATGAACAAACCGGTAGTAGCTCTAGAATCCACCATCATATCTCATGGTATGCCCTATCCGCAAAATGTAGAAACGGCATTAAGAGTTGAGGAGATTGTCAGGGAAAATGGTGCTGTCCCGGCAACCATAGCCATTATCGGTGGCAAGCTCAAGGTGGGTTTATCCAAAGATGAAATTGAATATATGGGTAAAAAAGGATTAGAGGTCATCAAATGTAGCCGACGGGATTTACCGGTTGTCGTTGCAAAAAAGCAAGACGGTGCAACCACAGTCGCGACAACGATGATGATTGCTGAAATGGCAGGTATTAATGTTTTTGCAACAGGAGGTATAGGTGGTGTTCACAGAGGTGCCAGTGAAACCTTTGATATATCAGCAGATCTAATGGAATTGGCACATACAGATGTGGCGGTTGTCTGTGCAGGCATCAAATCGATACTGGATATCGGGCTCACCTTGGAATACTTAGAAACACAGGGTGTAACTGTTATTGGTTATGAAACGGATCATCTTCCTGCCTTTTATTTGCGAGACAGTGGTTTTGATGTGGATGTTCGTGTGGATTCTCCGGAAGAAGTAGCGGCAATGATGGAGGCTAAGTGGTCGATGAAACTACGTGGCGGTTTTGTAATTGGTAATCCGGTTCCAAAAGCCTACGAAGAGGATAAAGAGCAGATCACGGCAGCAATTGAACAAGCCCTTGATGAATTAAGTAAACAAGGGATTAAGGGTAAAGATTCTACACCGTTTCTGTTAGCCAAGGTCAAAGAATTAACTCATGGTGAAAGTCTTGAGACGAACATACAGCTGGTTTATAACAATGCGAGAGTGGCTTCAGGCATAGCAAAAGCATTCACAAAAGCAATATAGAATTGAATAAATGGTTAAAGTGTCAAAACTCTATAGTTGAACTTTTACATACAATATATAGTTATGAGTGTATCAACATAACCTATATGTTGTATGTAACTTAGAGAAACTTAGTTATGACACTTTAACCATAAATAACAAATTGATGTTACCTGTTTTTGTTGGATTGAAGAAAACCATCTATGATACCTAGGATGACCAAAACAGCTTTTTCCATGGATTGAACAGGTATAAATTCGTGTCGGCCATGAAAATTATGGCCACCGGCAAAGATATTGGGGCAGGGCAAACCCATGAAGGAAAGCCTTGAGCCGTCCGTACCACCTCGAATAGGTTTGATAATCGGTTCGATGCCAATATCAATCATGGCTTTTTTTGCGATTTCAACGATTTCATAGACCGGCTGAATCATCTCTCCCATGTTGTAATACATATCCTTCATCTCAAGTTGGACGGTGTTTTTACCATATTTTTCATTGAGGTCATCCACTGCCTGAACGAACAGATGCTTCTTGGCTTCGAATTTTTCTCGGTCATGGTCTCTAAGGATGTAGGCGCATTTGGCTTGATCGACTGAACCCAATATAGATTTTTGATGAAAGAAGCCTTCATACCCTTCGGTGTATTGAGGTTTCTGCTTTACTGGGAGGTATGTGTGCAACTCATGGGCGATATCAATGGCATTAATCATCTGATTCTTAGCACTGCCTGGATGAACATTTCTGCCGTTGATGACGACTTTTATATCATTGGCATTGAAGCTTTCGTATTCAAGCTCCCCAACTTGTCCGCCATCTACAGTATAGGCATAGGTTGCACCAAATTTTTCTACATCAAATCGATCGGCACCCCGTCCGATTTCTTCATCGGGCGTAAAAGCAATCTTAATGGTGCCGTGCTTAATCTGAGGATGATCCATGAGCATCGCTACCACTGTCATGATCTCGGCAATACCAGCTTTATCATCGGCACCTAATAACGTTGTGCCGTCGGTTACGACAAGATCATTGCCGATATAGTTGAGAAGTTCAGGAAAGTCATCAGGAGTCAGATAAATGCCCAAATCCTTATTAAGTGTGATAATGTCTCCGGAGTAATTAGAAATAATTCTAGGGTAGATGTTCTTTGTTGTCAGATCCGGTGCAGTATCTAAGTGGGCAATGAAGGCGATGACAGGTACATCGGAAGAAGTATTTGTTGGTATAGTTGCAGTAACGTATCCGTTATCATCCATTGCAGCATCGGTTACACCCATATCCAGAAGTTCCTGTACAAGTAATTCACCCAAATCTTTTTGTGAAGGTGTACTTGGACAAGTATATGACGCTTCATCAGAGGTTGTTTCAAGGGAAACATATCTTAAAAATCGGTCTAACACATTCATCATTATTTCCTCATATAGGTTTTATAGCCTTTTTTCTTGGCGAAAGAGCCTATTTTATTTTGCTTTATTGACAGTTCTTTATATGGATTTTGCCGCTTTTGTTAGTAAGTTCATTCATCACTAAGAAATCCTTCAAGTAGGAAATTGGAATTCTCTATTAGTATACATGAGACAAAAGATATTGAAAAGCCATGAATCATATGTCTCACTACAAATAGAGAGTCGAATGCGCTATAATATGGGTCAAGGTTCATGTTATGTTACTTAATCGTATGACTTTTATAAACGAATTGTAACATATATGTGCTAGTATGAGGTCGTTGTACTAAGCAATCGGGAGGTTCATATGAAAAAATGGATAAGCATTGGGTTACTTGGAATGTTGCTGCTTGCATCATCCTGTAACAAAAATGATGTTAATATAGATGAAAATATACAGGAAGAAACGATAATAGAAGAAGAATTAAAGACGCAAGATCCTGAGGACATAGATTTGACTCAGGAGCAATTGATGCGCGATCGATTTGTAGTATTTCTATTTACCGGTCCGGATATAAAAGAGGTCAAGACTTATATTGATGATAACATACGAAATGCCCATACATCTTTGGCTGACGATATGTTGGCAGAGTTGATAGTTAGAGGTGAAGTGGGTCTGGTTGAGCAAATGGATCTGCTTTTTGAGGAGAACCAAAGAGGTATACATACTTATCTGTTTGATGTTTATGAGAAAAATGCGGATCTTTTTACCAACGGTTATGTTTTTATAGGTAACGAAAAAGAAGTATTACTTTCACTTGTTGAAGATGACGTGTATAAGGGCCACTTGATAAAGCTTTTTGATCAAGGTTATGGTATTTATAGTGCAGAAGGTGAATTCTATCCTGTAGTGGACTACCTGTCTTATCTTGAAGACTATGGTCGTTATCTAGGTGATATGACTAAGTCCTATTTGAGTACGCTATCGGAGGTTGTTATTGAACCGACTACAATTGAAGATTATTTGGCAATACAGCCGGATGTTTTAAAAGAAAGAGCATATCATTCAGAGAAATTCCTAATAGATTATCCTGGGGCGCCTATAGAATATAGAAGGAACATGAGTCAGAGTCTGACCATTTGTCTTTGGAAGCTAGCTAGCCCTAACATATTTGATGGCATGCTGGATGAAGATTTTACAGTCTCTGCACCCATGCTACAAGTGTATAAAGAGGTTCTAGAGGAGCAAAAGACACCGGTGGTCACATTTACAGTACAATCCGTTACCGATTGGATCAGTACACATGAAGGTGGTATACTCGGTAGCTATGAAGATATGGATAATCTTTACAATCGTGCAAATGAGATTTTTAACGCATCACAGGAAATGATGCAAAGCTTGTACCCAGTAGATTAAGATAAAAAATAATCACCTTGTCCGGAAAGTCATACATGACCTTGGACTGGTGATTATTTTAGTATATCTATTTTATAATTTATTTGCGAGTTGCATACCATAGTCACGGCATAGTTTGAGTGCATTTTCATCCGGTTTCCAAAGAACACCAAGGCCTTCTTCAAGAACATCAAAGCCACAATCTTCAAGGGCTTTTTTCATGAGTTTAGGGGATTCACCACTCCAACCATAACTGCCAAAACCGGCGGCTTTTTTATTTTTGAAGTTTAAACCTTTCATGATTTCAAGGGTTGAAGCCATGGCAGATAAAATACCTTTGTTGATTGTGGAAGATCCTGCCACCACAAGTTTTGCCTTAAAGACTTCGGAAATCACATCATTTTTATCGGCTGTACCCACATTATAAAGCTTGATGTTGAGTGTCGGATCTACAGACTTAATACCTTCGGCAATGGCTTCAGCCATTTTTCTAGTGGCATCCCACATAGTATCGTAAATGACTGTTACTTGATGTTCCTGGTAATTGTCTGCCCACTCCAGATACTTCTCAACGATTTGTGTGGGATTCTCACGCCAGATAACACCATGGGATGGACAAACCATACTTACAGGAACATTAAACCCAAGAACTTCGTGAATTTTCTTCACGACCAAAGAACTAAAAGGTGTTAATATATTAGCATAATACTTAAGGGCTTCCTGGAAAAGTTCAGCTTGATCTACAAGATCATTATACATAAACTCGGAAGCATAGTGTTGTCCGAAAGCATCGTTACTAAAAAGAATTTCATCCTTAGTGTAATACTCGAACATACTGTCTGGCCAGTGTAACATTGGTGCCTCGATGAATATAAGCTTACCTTCTCCAAGATCTAAGGTATCACCGGTTTTTACCGGAATAAAATTCCAATCTTCATGATAATGACCTTTAAGTGACTTAATCCCGTTGGCAGTACAGTAAATAGGTGTGCCCGGTATTTCTTTTAATAACTCAGGTAAACCACCACTATGGTCAACTTCAGCGTGGTTGGCAATAATATAGTCGATTTTCTTTAAGTCGATTACTCTTTTGAGGTTCGTAATAAACTCCTCATCAAACGGTTGCCATACAGTATCAATCAGTGCAACTTTTTCATCTTCTATTAAATAGGAGTTATAAGACGAGCCTCTATGTGTCGAGTATTCTTCACCATGAAATTTCTTAAGGTCCCAATCTATTTTACCTACCCATGTAATTCGATTATTAATTTTGAACATTTTTATGCCCCTTTCTATATAAATCTTTTGAATAAGACATTATTTTCCGTATGTACATGCATGTACATATCTGCTACCAAAGCTTTTAATTTTTCGTAAACCATGTGATACGTGGTACATGCATCTGCAGGTAATTTGAAATGGTTGGTTAAGTCTGTAAGTTCATGGAGAGCATCGCCTGCTACATCATGTTCTGCTTCAAGCTCCTTGATGAGTGCTTGACAATTGGCTTCATTTGTTCTGAGTTTTGGAAAAAGCTGAACTTCCTCTTTAACCAGGTGTCCTTCTAATTCGGTTTTCAATCCTCCAAATAACTTGTGAATCTCAAATAATTCAGGGTGACGATTGCTGTGTACCATCAAAATCTTAAACATTAATTCGGAAATAATAGGTAGTTCAGATTTAAGATAAGTATGATGCTCTGTTAGAATCCTGTCAATAAGCTGACTGGTGGTGAAATCCGAAAGCTTTTTATGAGATGCATCAACAGCAAATGCTGTAGCATGCTCTATGGCCTTATCGGCCTCGAGGAGTAATGCATCCATGTCATGGGCATCTTTTTCTATTGCTTCCTTCACGGTTCTGTCACCACCACAGCAGAAATCCACACCGAAGTCCATGTATACTTTTACAAGTTCCGGATGAAGGGTTACGCTGTCGCCGATTGTTTGCTCTATGTTTAGTCTTTTCATTTTAAGTTTCCTCCTTAGTATCTAGTATTGTTATCTCTTGTCCCTATAATATCATTCAAAAATGGGGAGGAATGTGATATGCATCACAAAATAGATAATAATATCTATACTAGTAATAATCAGGAACATGAAAATCAAAAAAATTAAGATTTATTGTATATGTTTTTTTGGAGGCCACAATCAAATAACCAATACCTGTACTGTTTTTTCACTTTCGAATGGATGAGTACAGTTATTGCTTTTTGAGGACATAGATTCACACACCGATAACATAAAGTGCATGCGCCTTGTTGAATGATTTGGTTGTTTTCTATTGTAAGGTTATCCATAGGGCATACACGTGTACATGTACCACATAAATTACATTTCGCATCTATTCGAACATCCTTCATGGCTTTTGTTTCAATTTTTGGGAAATAGGCACGTTGGGTGAACCAGCCTAGCCATTTTGACACCGGATTAAAGCCACGCAAAATAATAATACCCTGCTCAATATTCTCACATATTTTATTCAATTTAGATTCTGCATGATCAAGGTATCTAGCAATTCTCTGTTCTTTTGCTAAGGGTAAAACCCACAAATTACAGATATTGTTAGGCATATTGATGTGTTCTGCATAAATGACAGTATAGGTTATGTCTTTTAACAGATCGGTAAAGACGCGAGCCCCATCTCCGGAGAAAAAGAGCTGGGTACAGAGTATAATAAGATTCTTGTTTTGTAGTTTAAGTCGATGGGTATTAACAAATCTTTTCATAATATTGGGTACATCAGATGTATAAATGGGATAACAAAAAGCTATTGTTTCATGACTTGTAATCAACGAGACAAAGTCTAGATTTTCTTCAATAGAATAGGCTTTATGATTCATTTTTTTAGCAAAATCATTGGCAATGTAGCGGGTATTGCCAGTTCCTGAAAAATAGAGTGTAAGCATCATTGTCTCCTTAGGATTCATATCTATATTATTATGTTCAATAGTAGTTTAT
>PGZS01000074.1 GCA_002841435.1 Firmicutes bacterium HGW-Firmicutes-3
TGCTGCTTTAATTAAGAAGACTTTGTCCTTAGATGAAAATCATCATGAAAATGATATTAACTTTAAGGTTGGTGATGATACAGGTCGTCAGCGTCAATCATTTGGCAGTAACAGAGATCGTGGAAGTCGTGATCAAAGTTCTCGTAGCGATCGTAGTGATCATGGTGAACGTGGCGCCAGTGCACCACGAAACCGTAAAAGAGATGATAAAGACATGGTTCGTATGTTCTTTAATGTCGGTAATAAGGATAATCTAAAGCCGAAGCATATTCTTGGGGCCATTGCAGGTGAATGTAATGTTAAAGGTAGCCAAATCGGTGCTATTGACATGTTGGATAAGTTTACTTTTGTAGATGTTCACAAAGATATAGCCAAAATTGTTCTTAAGAAGATGGAAGGCAATAAGATTAATAATAAAAAAGTGTCTGTTGAAATTGCTAAGACTTCAAAGGATAAAAGCATATAAGAAGGTAAGTAGAGAGGTCTCTAAGGGTAAAAGCTTAGGGGCTTTTTTTAAACTATTATGGACTATATTTTTGTGGTATTATGAATTCATGGGATTTGCGGTTGACAGGGGCTAGGAATTGTTTTATAATAATATTTAATTTAACGAATTAGCAATCTACCACTTTACCATATTAAAGTTCGGGAGGCACATATGAGAGATAAGCAATTACATACACCAGAAGGTGTTCGAGATATTCATTGTAAGGAAGCTCTAAAGAAAAATGAAATACAAAGACGGATCATGGCTGTATTTCATCATTATGGCTTTTTAGATGTTCAGACTCCGACTTTTGAATATATTGATGTTTTTAGTCATGATTCAGGTACGATAGATATTAAGAATATGTATAAGTTTTTTGATTCGGATGGCAATATATTGGTGATGAGACCGGATATCACGCCTTCAGTGGCAAGGATGATGGCGACAGGTTATCATCATGAAAATACACCTAAAAGATTCTGCTACCTAGGTAATGCTTTTAGAAACATTGAAAGCTATCAATTGAAGCTTAGGGAATTCACTCAAGCAGGTGTTGAACTCATCGGTATTGACAATGAAGATGCAGATGCAGAAATCATTGCAATCGTTATTCAGTCTTTATTGGCGGTTGGTCTTAAAGATTTTCAAATCGATATTGGTCAGGCTGGATTTTTTAAAGGGTTACTGGAAGAAGCAGGACTGGATTCAAAATATGAAGAAGAACTCCGTATGCTAATCGATCAAAAGAATTATATCGCAGTAGAAGAGTTGCTAGATAGTCTTGAACTGGATGAAGCTCATAAAAAAGTGCTTTTGGATTTACCTAAGTTCTTTGGTGATGTTAAGGTTATAGAGCAGGCTAAGTCAACGACGATGAATAAGAAGGCTTTAGCGGCTCTGGATCGACTGGAACGTATTTATAGCATCCTATGCGACTATAGGGTAGAACAGTATATTTCATTTGATCTTGGTATGGTGAGTCAGATAAATTACTATACAGGGATTGTTTTTAGAGGTTATACCTTTGGAACAGGAGTTTCTATTGTAGATGGCGGTCGCTATGATACATTACTAGAAGAATTTGGTCATAGTGCACCTGCTGTAGGCTTTGCCATCATTGTGGATGAAGTCATGAACAGCATTGAAAGACAACATATTGAGATTGATGTACCCAGTACAGATACCTTATTGTTATACAACCGAAAATCCAGAACCATGGCTATTTCCGTTGCCGATCGTATGCGAAGAGAAGGCATGAGAATTGAGATTGGCATGCTGGACCGAGATTTGGAAGAGAATATTAACTATGGTAAAAAAAATTACATAGGTGGTATTATGAATTTTTTAACCTTAGATGAAGTGGAACTGGTTAATCTGAAAACCGAGGAAAGAAACACAGTGGATGTTAAATCACTTTTCTAGGGGCTAGAAAAACGGATTCAATAGAACAGGATGAAAGGTGATTACTATGAGATATTTAACATTTGCCCTTGCTAAAGGACGACTGGCTAATAAGACTTTAGCCTATTTAGAACAAATTGGTATTACGTGTGAAGAAATGAAAAGTGATACAAGAAAACTCATTTTTGTTAATGAAGAGCTAAAACTAAAGTTTTTCCTAGCGAAAGCCAGCGATGTGCCTACCTATGTTGAATATGGCGCTGCTGACATCGGCGTGGTTGGAAAAGACACCATACTCGAAGAACGTAAGAATTTATATGAGGTTTTTGACTTAAAACTGGGCATTTGTGATATGGTGGTGGCCGGACCAGAAAGTGCAAGGGAGCAACTTTTGCACAGTTCATCCATACGTGTTGCTACAAAATATCCAAATATTGCCAAAGATTATTTTTATAATAAAAAGAATCAAAAAGTTGAAATCATCAAACTCAACGGTTCTATCGAATTAGCACCTCTTGTGGGGCTATCGGAAGTGATTGTTGATATTGTGGAGACCGGCGCTACTTTAAAGGAAAACGGACTTGTGGTCCTTGAAAAAATATGTCCACTTTCTGCTAGGGTCGTGGTTAACCGCGTCAGTATGAAGATGGAAAATCAGCGTATCAACCAAATTATTGACGGTTTAAGAGATATTATCCAGTAAAGGAGATTAAATATGAAAGTATACGATTTTACAAAAGGTGAAGTTATTGATATTAAAAAGCTTCTAGAAGATCGAGCACCAACTTCATATGGTGACTATGAAACCATCGTTGCAACTATTATAAAGAATGTTAAAGCTAAGGGTAATCAAGCTGTTATAGATTATACAACAGAGTTTGATCAAGTAACGTTAAATCAAACAACAATGAAAGTGACACCTGAGGAAATTCGAAAAGCTTATGACCTTGTGGATGAAAAGCTCATTAAAGTTATTAAGAAAGCTAAAGAACGGGTATATGCTTTTCATGCCAAACAAAAACAATATAGTTGGTTCGATACGGAAGAAGACGGAAGCATAATGGGACAAAAAATAACACCACTCGAGCGGGTAGGTGTCTATGTCCCCGGTGGTAAAGCCGTTTATACATCTTCGGTTATTATGGATGTGGTTCCGGCACTGGTTGCTGGTGTAAAAGAAATCGTCGTCACGACACCACCGGATGCGACCGGTAATATCAACCCTCAAATACTGGTGGCCGCGGATATATGCGGTATTGAGACCATCTATAAAATGGGTGGTGCTCAAGCCATTGCTGCACTGGCTTTTGGAACTGAAACCATAAAAAAAGTCGATAAAATTGTTGGGCCGGGTAATATCTTTGTTGCTTTAGCGAAAAAAGCTGTTTACGGTCATGTCAGTATCGACTCTATAGCAGGTCCATCTGAGGTACTGGTTATTGCAGATGAAACATCCAACCCAAAATACATAGCAGCTGACCTTTTGTCTCAAGCGGAACATGATGAACTGGCTTCATCGGTACTGATTACGACAAGTAAAGATATCGCAAAGAAAGTAAAGGAAGAGATAGAGCGACAAACCGCTTATTTAAAGCGTAAGGATATTATCAAAGCCTCACTGAATAATTATGGTGTCACCATTATTGTCGATACTTTACAAGATGCTGTAGCCATTAGCAATGAGATTGCACCGGAGCATCTGGAAATCTGTACGAAGAATCCATTTGAACTAATGCCATATATAAAAAATGCAGGCGCTATTTTCTTAGGCAATTATACACCGGAGCCACTTGGCGATTATATGGCCGGACCTAATCATGTACTGCCTACAAATGCGACAGCAAAGTTCTTTTCACCTTTATCCGTAGATGATTTTATCAAGAAATCCAGTATTACTTTTTTTGGACGTGATGCACTGAAGGCACTGAGCGATGATGTTATCTATTTTGCAGAGTCAGAAGCATTGGATGCCCATGCCAATTCCATCAAAGTGAGGTTTGAAAATGATTAAGGATTACATGCGTAAGGACTTAATGGACTTTAAACCATACCATGCACCACTAATGGCCTACGATATTAAGTTGGATGCCAATGAAAACCCTTACGAGCATAGTCCTTATGTTCTGAAAAAAATGAAGTTATGGTTAGAGGAGAAAGATCACCTAACCCGTTATCCGGATACAGATGTACATGAACTAAGACAAAAGCTTGGTGCCTATCATGGCGTTTCTGAAAATGAAATCATATGTACAGTAGGGTCTGATCAACTTATTGAACTGATTATAAAAGTATTTGTAGAACCTGGTGATGGTGTCCTTGTGCCAAATCCCTCGTTTAGTATGTATGGCTTATCAACCCTACTTAATCATGGCAAGGTCATTAACTATGAATTAAATGACGCTTTTGATTATGATTATGATTTAATCCTAGAAGCCTATGAAAAACATAAGCCTAAGCTTATATTCATATGTACTCCCAATAACCCTACAGGAAATAAAGCATCCATTGAAGGGATGAAGAAGGTTTTAGATTACGTGGACTGTCCTGTTATTATTGATGAAGCCTATGAGGAATTTGATGGTGACTCTATGGTTTCCTATATTCCGGATTACTACAATCTTATTGTATTAAAGACTTTTTCTAAAGCATATGGGATTGCAGGCCTTAGAATCGGGTACGGCATTGCATGTAGGGAGATGATTGAGGTGGTCAATATAGCAAAACCACCTTATAATCTATCTGCATTTTCTCAGGCAGTTGCAACCTTCATATTAGAGGACCTGGATTACTATAAGGTTTTAATAGATAACATAAAGAATGAAAAAGAGAAATTATTTCAGTTTTTTTTAAGTAGGGATTGTTTTGAAAGTGTCTATCCATCAAAGGCAAACTTTATTCTTGTTAAAATTAAGAATACAGATTTAATGGACCATCTACAAAGTCATAGAGTCTTAATAAGAGGTTATGGCGTTACAGGTAGACTTGCCTATCATATGCGTGTTACCATAGGCACAGAGGACGAGAACAGACGTCTCATGGCATTAATAAATGCTTATGAAACCTAAGGAGGAGCTATGTCAAATCGTTTATGCACTATGAATCGAAAGACAAATGAAACAAACATTGAAATGAAGCTCAATATTGACGGATCTGGTATATCAACTTTAAAGACAGGTATTGGTTTTTTTGATCATATGTTGACCCATATTGCCAAACACGGTTTTTTCGATCTGGAAGTGACCTGTGATGGTGACTTAGAAGTGGATTGTCATCATTCTATAGAAGACATCGGAATCGTTTTTGGAAAATCTATCAAAGAAGCCATCGGTGATAAAGTCGGTATTAAACGTTATGGGTCATGTATCTTGCCTATGGACGAGACTTTAGTGTTGTGTGCTCTTGATCTATCCGGTCGGCCTTACTTGAATTTTGATGTGACTTTGACAGCACTTCGACTTGGGGATATGGATGTGGAAATGGTTAAAGAATTCTTTATGGCTGTTGCTGTACATGCCGGTATGAACTTACATATTAAGTTGCTGGATGGTTCTAACAACCATCATATCGTTGAAGGTATTTTTAAGGCCTTTGGCAATGCCCTTGATCAAGCTACTCTGTTTGATCCACGTATCATAGGAACCAGATCAACCAAAGGTATGTTGGAATAGAGGTGTTATTGTGATTATAGGTATTATTGATTACGGCATGGGTAATTTACAAAGTGTGAGCAACGCTCTTGAATTTATTGGCGTTGAACATTTCACTTCTTCTGATAAGGAACTCTTAAAAACTGCAGATAAGCTCATTTTACCCGGCGTTGGTGCTTTCAAAGACGCCATTGATCGCCTTCGGGAAAAAGGGCTTGACCAAATGCTTATGGAAGTTAAGGCAGAAGGAAAGCCGGTTCTTGGTATATGCCTTGGCATGCAATTACTTTTTGATACCAGTACAGAATTTGGCAGTCACGCCGGACTAGGACTTATTAAAGGCAAAATTATTAAGCTAGAAGTTCAAAATCTTAAAATCCCTCATATGGGATGGAATGCACTTCATATACAGAAAAGAGCACCCTTATTTATAGGGTTACCTGAAGAAGCTTATGTCTATTTTGTCCACTCCTACCATTTGGATACAGTGGAGGATGTTGTTTCTGCAACAACTTACTATGGTAAAGATATACAGATTGCTGCTCAGCAAGATAACATATTCGGTTTACAGTTTCATCCTGAAAAAAGCGGCGACGTAGGTTTGAAAATCTTAGAGAATTTTGCTTTTTTATAAATGCGGTTGATTAAAGTTCAACTATATAGTTTTGATACTTTAACCTGAGAAAGAGGACGATTATGAGGTTATATCCTGCAATAGATATTATTAACGGTCAGGCAGTACGTCTTGTACAAGGTGATTATAAAAAAGAAACAGTATATGATAAGGACCCGGTTCGAGTTGCTAAACAATGGGAAGATGCCGGTGCCGGTTATATTCATGTTGTGGATCTAGATGGTGCACAAGATGGCACATGGAAAAACAGAGAGACTATTTCAAACATCGTAAAAAGTGTGAAAATCCCTGTACAAACAGGTGGCGGTATAAGGTCACTTAAAGATATTGAAGAACGGCTGTCCGTTGGGATTGCTAGAGTTATACTAGGCACTGTTGCCATTAAAAATCCCGAGCTTGTTTTAGAAGCCGTAAAAAATTTCGGCAACGAAGCCATAGTTGTTGGTATCGATGCTAAAGAGGGTATGGTGGCCATTCACGGGTGGGAACAAGTGAGTGAAATGTCTGCCCTTGAGTTATGCTTGAAGGTCAAAGCCATGGGTATAACCACCATAATCTACACAGATATTGCTAAAGACGGTATGATGTTAGGTACGAATATTGAACAGACTAGGCAATTGATTAAGGAAACAGGTATGGATATCATTGCTTCCGGTGGTGTGTCCTGTTATGAAGACATTCAAAATGTATCCGATATTCAGGCAGAAGGTGTCATAATTGGAAAAGCCCTCTACACAAAGGCTATAGATCTGAAAACTGCCATCCAACGTTACGAAAGTAGGTGAGCTCATGTTGTCCAAAAGAATTATACCTTGCTTAGATGTTGATAAAGGTAGAGTTGTCAAAGGTGTACAATTTATAAACATTATTGATGCAGGTGATCCTGTTGAGGTTGCCAAAGCCTATAATAAGAGTATGGCCGATGAGATTGTTTTTTTAGATATCACGGCATCCCATGAAGGTCGCGATACCATTGTAGATGTGGTTAAGAAAACAGCAAAAGAGATTTTTATACCTTTGACTGTGGGCGGGGGTATCCGAACTGTAGAAGATTTTAGAACCATGTTACTGGCAGGTGCGGATAAGGTGGCCGTTAATTCTGCAGCCGTTAATCGTCCTGAACTTATAAAAGAAGCCGCTTTAAAATACGGAAGTCAATGTGTTGTCCTTGCCATGGATGCAAAATGGAACGAAAGTAGAAAATCATGGGATGTCTATATAAATGGTGGCAGAATCAATAAAAACATAGATGCGATTGAGTGGGCAAAAGAAGCCGAAGCCCTTGGCGCAGGGGAAATTCTGTTAACCAGTATGGATTGTGATGGCACAAAAGCCGGTTTCGATGTACAATTGACCAAAGCTGTAAGTGAAGCTGTGGGTATTCCTGTGATAGCATCCGGAGGTGCAGGTACTATGGAACATTTTTCAGACGTCTTAACAGAGGGTCTGGCAGATGCAGCACTTGCAGCATCCTTGTTTCACTTTAAAGAAATGGAAATTGTTGATCTAAAAAACTATTTACATGATCAAAATATACCTGTAAGAAGATAGGAGAATACTATGAATTTTAATGATTTCAAACTTGGGGAAGACAACTTATTACCGGTTATTGTGCAAGATTATATGTCAAGCCAAGTTCTTATGATGGCGTATATGAATGAGGAAGCCTATACGAAAACGATTGAAACAGGGAATGCCACTTTCTATAGCCGTAGTCGAAAATCCTTATGGATTAAGGGTGAAACATCCGGTCATTATCAAACAGTTAAAGAAATAGCTTTGGATTGTGATCAAGATACGTTGCTTCTTAAAGTACACCAAGAAGGTAACGCATGTCATACAGGAGCTTATTCATGCTTTTATAGGTATTTGGATGTGGCCAAGGACAACTATATTGAGGTAGACACCTTTAAGCAAAAAGATGTCTTAAGTGGTGTATTTGATGTGGTTATGGACAGAAAGCTTAATCCTAAAGAAGGCTCTTATACCAATTATCTATTTGAAAAAGGCATTGATAAAATCTTAAAAAAAGTCGGTGAAGAAACAGCAGAAATTATTATTGGTGCAAAAAATGAAGGAAAAGAAGAAATGGTTTATGAAATCTCAGACTTGTTATACCATTTAACAGTACTTATGGTAGAAAAAGGTGCTAATTGGGAAGATATCTATAAGGAACTAGATAAAAGGCGATAAGTCCTTAAGAGCTTCTTTTCTTGTATAAATCATATAATATTCTTGACTATTTTGTCCATTGGTTATACAATAGTGTAAGGAATGGGCAAAACATTCTTTATTAAATGATAATGATTGTTAAAATGATAACGATGGAGGTAATAGAATGCATCTTACTCAAATTAAAGATATTCTAGACGCACAAGTCATTGCAGGCAAGGGTGATATGGATCAAGAAGTTGATTTTGGTTATGGTTGTGATTTAATGAGTGATGTTTTAGCTTATGTACAAAACAACATTGTTCTGTTAACGGGCTTGGTCCATCCGCAAGTTATAAGAACAGCAGAAATGTTAGATATAAAAGTAATTGTCATAGTAAGAGGTAAAGTACCTGGGTCGGATTTAATTGAGATGGCCAATCGTCGAGACATAGTGATAATGACGACCAAGCACTCATTATTTACCGCTTCAGGTCTTTTATTTAAGAATGGCCTTATAGGAGAGGAGATTGCTCATAATGAACTTACATTTTGACGTTGAAGGTGGTGAGTTTATTTCAGCGGGTGTGGCTTCCAGTAAGGTAAAAAAAGTTTTAAAGCAACTTGCTATTCAACCGGAGATTATCAGGAAGATATCTGTTGCCATGTATGAAGCTGAAATCAATATGGTGATACATGCCCATGGTGGCGTTATAGATGCAGAGATTATGCCGGATTATGTACATGTAATACTAAAAGATGAAGGACCCGGAATAGAAAATATTGAACTGGCGATGAAGGCCGGCTACTCCACAGCATCCAGATTAGCCAGAGAAATGGGATTTGGTGCCGGAATGGGTCTTGCCAACATGAAAAGATATGCCGATATTCTTCAGATTGAATCAGAACCAGGTAAGGGAACAACTGTAGAAATCACGGTAAAGCTCTATCCTGAACAATCATAATAAGAAAGTTTTGAGTTAGTGATAGCGTCATTGTCATATAGAGTTTTATAGGAGGCATCATGATATGGGAAATTACCATTCAGTAACCCTTGATAAAAATCGTTGCATAGGTTGTACGGATTGTATCAAGCGTTGTCCGACAGAAGCCATACGTGTCAGGCATTCAAAGGCAGAAATTACAGATGATCTTTGTATCGATTGCGGTATGTGTATTCGTGTCTGTAAAAGCCAAGCAAAACGAGCACTTACCGATTCCTTAGATAAAATTAACAAGTTCAAGTATAAAGTTGCCATACCGGCTCCCACTTTATACACACAATTCAAAAAGCTTAGAGACCCAAATATCGTGTTAACAGCACTTAAAAAAATTGGATTTGATGAAGTATTTGAAGTGGCTAAGGCAGCCGAAGTTGTTACAGCATATAGCCAAAAACTTCTAGAAGAAGGCAAAATAAACCGTCCGGTTATATCTTCAGCATGTCCGGCCATTGTTAAGTTAATACAAATGCGTTTTCCTTCATTAATAGATAACGTAATGCCAATTATTTCACCTAAAGAAGCCATTGCTCGTTATGCTAGGCAGTATTTGATCGATCAAGGTCTTGAGAGTAAAGATATCGGCATATTCTTTATTACACCATGTGCTGCAAAAGTCACCAATAGCAGACAACCACAAACAATAAAAACTTCTGACGTTGATGGTGTTATATCTATGAAAGACATATACCTTGAGCTAATTCCCGTTATCAATAAACTTCAGCCGGAGGATATTGAGATTCTTCAGATGAGTTCAGCAAATGGTATAGGATGGGCAGCCAGTGGTGGAGAGGGTCTTGCTTCAAAGGTCTATAACCTAGTTGCTGTTGACGGCATAGAGAACGTTATTACTATTTTAGAAAGAGTTGAAAATAATAAGTTGGATGTTGATTTCATTGAGTGTTTGGCCTGTGTAAACGGGTGTCTAGGTGGACCTTTGACGGTTGAGAACTCTTTTGTCAGTACGAATCGAATGGGAAAAATCAAGAAGTATGTAAAGCAACAAGGTAAAACAAGAGACCTTAATATTATAAATCCCAAAATACGTCTCAAATGGGACTATGGCCTTGAAGTGACACACATTAGGAAGTTGGATGATAATATGATGGTTGCTTTAACTAAAATGGAGCAGATTGATGATTTACACAAGACATTACCTCGAATTGATTGTGGATCATGTGGTGCTCCAACTTGTAAGGCGTTTGCTGAAGATGTCGTTAGAGGTGATGCAATAATTGAAGACTGTATTTTCATGCTAAGAGAAAAGGTGAGGTCTATGGCTGAGGAAATGATGGCACTTAGCGGCATGTTACCACCTTCCATTGATCAGAATAGGAGAGAATCATGACCATAAATGATGTTCAAGAAATACTAAATGCAACTGTTGTTACCCAAACACCTTATGAAAATAATGAAGTTTTATCCGGTTTTGTCGGTGATTTGCTCAGTGTTGTTATGGGCAAAGCCAAAGAACAGTGTGCTTGGATTACCATACAAGGCCACATCAATATCATTGCAGTCGGTACCCTAATCAACGTAGGTTGTATAATTGTTACAGAAAGCTTTAAAGTAGATGATGATGCTGTAAAAAAAGCGAATGAAGAAGATATTGTTATCATGACAACACAGTTTTCTTCTTATGAAGTTGCTGCGCTATTGTCAAAAAGTGGTTTGGAATAGGTGGTTACTTTATGAAGGAGTTATCCATGCATATATTAGATATTGCTACCAATAGTGTTCGAGCCGGTGCAAGTCAAATCCTTATTACAATAGCTGAAGATATCCATAACAATGAATTTCGTTTTGACATAGAAGATAATGGAAAAGGCATTCCGGAGGATATTCTAAGTACAATTAAGAATCCTTTCACCACATCCCGAACCCTGCGTAAAGTCGGACTTGGGATACCTCTATTAGATGAAAACTGTCGATTATGTGATGGTTTTCTAGAAATCACATCTTCAGTTGGTACAGGAACAAAGCTAAAATCTATGATGGTGTATAACCACATCGACCGCCCACCCATGGGTGATATTGTTAATACTATGATTGGCCTGATGACTTCCAATGAGAATATCGATATTTGTTATAGGCATTACTATAATGATCATAACTTTGAAATCAGTACAAAAGCTCTGCAAGAGGAATTGGAAGACGTACCCTTAACTTCAATAAGTGTCATACAATGGTTAAGGGAATTCCTGGCTGAATCCATAGAAGAAATTCGGGCGCAATGAGTAATCAACTCAACTTAAGCCATTCATAAAACAAACAAAATAAGGGTTCAATTCAATGGTAAAAGATATGACAATGTTGGATTGATTAAGGCCTATATTTGTTTTTTATAAATACAGTGTGTATACATAATACACTGTAAAGTCATGTATAATGAGACTTGGAGATTTTAAACATGATTCGTAACATTGTCAACTATGTATCAATCGTTGTGGGAATGGTGGATTTGTATTATTATATGTA
>PGZS01000294.1 GCA_002841435.1 Firmicutes bacterium HGW-Firmicutes-3
GACAGTCCGAACAACGTGTATCAAATGGAACTCACACTTGATGCGGACAATGACTCGTTGATAGTTGAAGGTGAACTATATTACAAAAATGATGATGTTGATTTAGACGAATTGTATGTCATTGTTTATCCGAATGCTTACAATCTTTCAGAATCTGGAGATAATGTAGATTTCGAGTATTTCAGGATTAATGAAATTGAGGCATCGTATGAATTGACAGGTTCGGATAGAACTGCGCTTCATGTTCAACTGGATGAGACTCTGATCCAAGGCGAGCGAATCTCGATAACTTTCAAATATCAGTTTCACTATTGGGACATTGATCGGATTCTTGTCGAAAATAATTACTATCTGACTTTATTCTTTTTCCCATGGGTCGCCATGAAGGATGACTCTGGTTGGCACATTGACCCTTATTCATTCAGAGGAGAAACTTACTACAACAATTTAAGCGACTATTACGTTTCAATCAATGTTCCGAGTGATTATTTGGTTGCATCGAGTGGAAAATTGATTGATGATTATATGGAAACAGGACGAAAAATATTAAAATACGAACTCATCGATGCTCGTGATTTTTCGTTCAGCGCATCTTCAGAATATCATTTTTATCATCGCAAATTAAATGGAATCGACTATGAGATTTATTCCATTCGAGAATTGACTGGTACTGAAATCGAAAATTCTTTCTCGTATCTCGATACGACTATGCAAATGATGGAAAATGAAATCGGAGACTATTACTATGATCATTTCACTTTAGAATATGGGCATTATTATGGAATGGAAAGCAGTGGTGTCATCTACTGTTCGTCTGACATTCAGGAGAGTACCGTCGTCCATGAACTGATTCATCAATGGTTTTATTCAATGATTGGAAACGATCAAGCGAACGAATCGTTTTTGGATGAGGCTCTTACCACGTATGCGACCGCGTTTTATTATTATGATCTATATGGATTAAATGGATACAACGGCTACTTGAATTACCGAACCAGCCTGAAACCAGAACTCTCTGAAAAGTATAACGCGAACATCGGAGTTAATCTATTGAGACAAGTAGATGAATACGGTGAGTATTACGGTTTTCTAATCTATTATCATGGACCAGCGATGTTTCGGTATTATGTTGATGAATTTTTGGATGGAGACATAGAGAAGATGAAGGAAATATTGAGCATATATTACAATGAATATGCCCAAGAAATCGCCACCCTAGATGAGTTTTTGGATCTACTCGAAAGAGAAAGTTCAGAACCCATTACAAAAGAATGGTTCTATTTACAATTGAATGAATTACAGGACTTCGATAATCGCCCATAAACTATAAGATACAACGATAGAAATACAGATGATTAAGTATATTAAATTTTACTGATAATCAACACAATGTAACTATAATAGTTATAATATCCTTAAATGGTTTTTGAACAGAAGAAAATGATGAGGATTAAATTCGATTTAAAAATTGGTAGCCTAATGTATATCATAAACATAGGTCTGA
>PGZS01000295.1 GCA_002841435.1 Firmicutes bacterium HGW-Firmicutes-3
GTTCTTTTTAAGCGTTTATGCGTTTAATTGCTTCGCTACTTCTTCGGCAAAGTTTTCTTCTTTTTTCTCTAAACCTTCACCCATTTGGAATCGGGCAAAGCGTCTGATTTTGACATTTTCACCGATGGTCATGATTTGTTCTTTAACCAGATCTTCGATGGTTAAATCGGGGTTTTTAACAAAAGGTTGTTCCATCAGGCAAATATCTTTTAAGTATTTAGTGACGCGGCCTTCAACCATTTTATCAACGATTTTTTCTGGTTTGCCTTCGTTTAATGCCTGAGCTCGAAGAATTTCTTTTTCTTTTTCAATTTCTTCCATGGGTACTTCTTCTTTGGTCACATAGGAAGGATTTGCTGCCGCAATATGCATAGCCACATCTTTAACAAAGTTTTTAAAGCCTTCATTTTTTGCGACGAAATCAGTTTCGCAGTTAATTTCGACAAGAACGCCGATTTTTCCACCCATATGAATATAAGATTCAACGATGCCTTCAGCGGCAACGCGACCAGCTTTTTTGTTGGTTGCAGCCAGTCCTTTTTCTCTTAACAAGATCATTGCATCTTCAATATTGCCATCTGTTTCGACTAAGGCTTTTTTGCAGTCCATCATACCGGCACCACTTTTAGCTCTTAATTCTTTTACTAGTTTTGCGTCCACTTTTCTCCTCCTGATTGTAATTATAGATTATTCTGCTGCAGTAACTTCAGCAACTTCGACGATTTCAGCAACTTCAGCAACAACTGCTACGTCTTCAGCAACTACTTCGGCTACTACTTCTACAACTGGTGCTGCTACTGGAGCTACGACAATTTCTTCTTCGACTTGTTCGCCCTGTCGGCCTTCAATAATAGCATCTGAAATAACAGAAAGGATTAAAGCAACGGCACGAATCGCATCATCATTACCAGGAATGATATAGTCAATTTCATCAGGATCACAGTTAGTATCGACGATTCCAATAATTGGAATCCCCAATTTTTTAGCTTCGGCAATAGCAATTCTTTCTTTTTTAGTATCAATTACAAAGATTGCTCCGGGAACGCCCTTCATATCTTTGATACCGCCTAAGAATTTTTGTAACTTTTCGCGTTGACGTTTCAGTTTAATAACTTCTTTTTTTGGTAGAAGCGCAAAGGTACCATCTTCTTCCATTTGTTCCAGTTCATTTAAGCGGTCAATCCGTTTGCTGATGGTGCCGAAGTTTGTTAAGGTCCCACCTAACCAACGATGATTAACACAGTAGCTTCCACTACGTTTTGCTTCTCGTTCAATACTTGTTTGAGCTTGTTTTTTGGTACCGACAAAAAGAATTTCTTCTCCATTTTCAGCCAGTTCCTTGACAAAGTTATACGCTTTTTCAATTCTTTTCACAGTCTGTTGTAAATCAATGATGTAAATACCATTTCTTTCTGTGAAAATATATGGAGCCATTTTCGGATTCCATCTGCGTGTCTGGTGCCCAAAATGCACCCCTGCTTCTAATAATTGTTTCATT
>PGZS01000075.1 GCA_002841435.1 Firmicutes bacterium HGW-Firmicutes-3
TTATTACTACGTAAAAGCCATTCCCAAAATCAAAATATCAAAAAGTAAAAGAGAAATTAAAACCATAGAATAAATAGCAAACGAGGTGCTCGTGTGAACGCATTCAACGACTTTTTTAGTTGGTTTGGCAACATTACAAATCAAATACCAACCATACAAATTAAAGATATCATTGAGATCTTAATAATTGCCTTTGTAAACTATCAACTGATCAAGTGGGTCAGAGGTACAAGAGCGTGGGTTCTATTTAAAGGTGTATTTGTAATACTTGTAATTGCAGCCATTGCTATTATTTTTGAGCTTAACACGATTATTTGGATACTTTCTAATACCATTAATGTTGGTATTATAGCATTTTTAATTATATTTCAACCGGAGCTTCGTCGTGCTTTGGAGTCACTTGGACGTCGGAACTTTATCACAGAATTAATCCTGTCAGAAGATCATGACAGAAGTTTACATATGAACCATGAGAGTGCCGAAGAGATTGTTGCAGCAGTTGAAGAGATGAGTAAGACGAAAACAGGTGCACTCATCGTTGTTGAAAAAGATGTTAAATTATATGATTATGAGACATCCGGTATTATCATTGATGCGGTGGTGACATCTCAGTTGATTATTAACATTTTTGAGCACAATACCCCTCTCCATGACGGTGCAATGATTGTTCGTGATGACCGAATCGTAGCAGCCACTTGTTATTTACCCTTGTCGGACAATATGAGTTTGAGTAAGGAACTTGGCACAAGACACAGAGCCGCTGTAGGTATCAGCGAAGTGGCAGACTGTATGGTAGTTGTCGTTTCAGAGGAAACAGGTTTTATATCCCTTGCCACAGGCGGTAATATTATACGTAATGTGAATAAGGAGTATTTGATGAATAAGCTTGGCGGAGACAACTCCCGCAGCTTTATTAATAGCCTTCATATTATGGTTGGTGGTTGTCAATTATGATGATCCTTATATAAAAAAGACCTTTAATAATGTGGTTGTTGAAAAGAGAAATGAGTTGGCCATAACTGCACAAGATCAAGCCATAGAGTACAAAGAAGGTGAAAGTATCAGTGTAACCCTTGGAGGTAAAAGATCCATCATTGAACGTTTGACCTTTTCGGATATTAAGGCCTATGCAGATCTTGGGAAAGTATCTATAACCAATACCGTGGATATTGTCATTGAAGTTAGCGATCAGCTAGACATTCTGGAAAAGAAACCCAATAATATGCAAATTAGTTTAGAGCCGATTATCAAATCCTTAAAAGACATACAAGTGACGTATGTCGGCGAACTAGAAAACGACTATATTAGACTGAATCCGGTGATTATTCCAAATCAGATAGAGATAACCGGTCCTCAGTCCCAACTTGCAAGGGTATCAGAGGTTAGAGTTCCGATTCGAATTGATAAAGCTTATGATGATGTTACGGTTTATGTCACCCCTCAAATCCTAGACTCTGCCGGCAGAGAAATACTAGGTTTGCAAGTGAGTAATAATCAGATACAAGTCAAAGTACCAATTCAAAAAATAAAGACAGTCCCAGTGGTATTTCAGACTGTAGGGAGTTTAAAAGATACATTTAGGTTGGTTACCATGGAACTGGATATGAAAGATATTATTGTTCGGGGTGAACCGGATGTTCTTAGTAACTTTACAGAGCTTGTGGTACCGAATATTGATTTGAGTACTTTTAATCAGGAAACCAAATCTTACAGCATTAATTTAAATCAATATTTACCGGCGGGTATCAATGTTTATAACTCGGATGCATTAACTGAACTCATCATTGAGGTTGCACCTTTGGTGAACCAAGAGTATAGCATTGAACTTGATACATTGACAGTGCGTCAGTTAGGTGAAGGTCTGACATACTCATACTTGGATACAGCGCCGTTGAATATAAGACTTAGAGGCATAGAAAAAGAATTGTCGGTTCTTGAGACAAAAGCATTACAGCCTAGAGTTTTTCTAAGAGACCTTGGACCGGGGCTTCATACTGTAGAAGTAGAGTTTGATGTACCGGATAATTTTGAATGGATGTCAGGTACACCGACGGTTAGAATAGAAATTAGTGCTTCTAATCAAGCGGATGATACAACAGACAATTAAATCTAAAAAATATACCAATATGGCAAGTGGTCTATACCACTTGCCATATTTTAACTAAAAAAACTAGGATTAAATTGAGATGCCTAACCTCAAATGGTATAATGAAAAAGATTTAAAACAGAAGGAGAATAGAATATGGGGAAATTATTTGGAACAGATGGTGTCAGAGGCATCGCAAACAAAGAACTAACAGTTGAACTCGCTTATTTACTCGGTCAAGCCGGCGCTTATGTACTAACAAAAGAAAATAAACACAAACCGACAATTCTCATTGGTAGAGACACGAGACTATCAGGAGAGATGCTTTCTTCCGCTATGATTGCTGGCATATGTTCTGTAGGCGCACATGCTATGTCTATGGGTGTCATGCCCACACCGGCGGTTTCCTATTTGACCAGAGAATATGGTGCAGATGCAGGCGTTGTTATATCCGCATCTCATAATCCGGTGGAATATAATGGTATCAAATTCTTTAACAGAGATGGTTATAAGTTATCTGATAGCATAGAAGAAGAAATAGAAGCCTTAGTCAGAAATGGTAATAAGGATATTGTATTGCCGATTGGCGTTGATATTGGCCGCCATATTCAACGAAATGAGTGTATTTATGACTATATAAGGTTTGCTAAAAGACAAATAAAGACAAATCTTGAGGGTTTACGTATTGTTATTGATTGTGCAAATGGGGCATCATTCGTATCGGCACCTGAAGCTCTAAGACAGATGGGTGCAGAAGTCATTATTATTCATAATGAACCTGACGGAACCAACATTAACAAGCAGTGTGGTTCCACGCATATGAATGACTTACAGTCGTACGTAAAACAAGTTCAAGCTGATGTAGGCCTAGCCTTCGATGGCGATGCAGACCGGTGCTTGGCTGTAGATGAAAAAGGCAATGTTGTTGATGGAGACCAGATTATGGCTATCTGTGGTCTATATATGAAAGAACAAGGAACGCTCAGAAAATCTACTGTAGTTGCTACAGTTATGAGTAATCTTGGTTTCTTCATTATGGGTAAGAAGCATGGCCTAGCTATTAAGCAAACAGCGGTTGGTGATCGTTATGTGCTTGAGGAGATGATTCGTAACGACTACAATCTAGGTGGAGAACAATCAGGACATATTATATTTTTAGATGAAAACACAACAGGAGATGGCTTGTTAACAGCCCTTCATTTATTAGAGGTTGTCAAGGAAACGGGTAAGACTTTATCAGAGTTGGCTTCTTGTATGGATGTATTACCGCAGGTACTCATCAACGCTAAAGTCAACAACGTTAATAAATATGCATACAAAGAAAATGAAGAGATTCAGGCAGCCATAGCGTTGGTTGAAGACAAGTTCAAGGGTGATGGACGTGTGTTAATACGCCCATCCGGAACAGAACCTTTAGTAAGGGTCATGATTGAAGGCAAAGACAGGACGATACTGGAAAAAGAAGCAAGACAACTGGCGGACTTAATTGAGTCACGTTTAAGATAGGAGGCATTATATGTGTGGTATAGTTGGGTACATCGGAAGTCAGGAAGCATCCCCTATTTTGATTGAAGGTTTAAGAACCCTTGAGTATAGAGGTTATGATTCATCTGGAATTGCAGTTTTTGACAAAAAACTTAGTATGGTCAAATCAAAAGGTAGACTTATTAATTTAGAAGATAAATTAAAAGTGAAAGATTTGGAAGGTGTTCTGGGTATTGGTCACACAAGATGGGCAACACATGGCGAGCCTTCTGACCACAATTCCCATCCTCATATGAATGAAAGTGGAACCATCGCGCTTGTTCATAACGGTATCATTGAAAATTACATTTCTCTTAAAGAAGAACTAATAGAAAAGGGCTATCGTTTTATTTCTGAAACGGATACGGAGATTGCGGTACAGCTTATCGACTTATATTATAAAGAAAGCAACAACCTTTTGGAAGCTGTTATAGCTGCACTTCATCGCATTGAAGGTTCTTTTGCCTTTGCAGTTGTTGCAGAAGCAGAACCGGATAAGATTATTGCAACGAGAAAAGACAGTCCTTTGGTCCTTGGAATTGGTGAAGGTGAGAACTTTATTGCTTCTGACGTACCGGCTATTTTGCGACATACTAGAAAAGTATACTTCATTGAAGATTATGAGATAGCGGTTGTCACCAAAGAAGATATTGTCATCATGGATATGAATCAAAAGCGAATTAAAAGAGAAATATTTAATGTGACATGGGATATTCAAGCAGCAGAAAAGGCAGGCTATGAGCATTTTATGCTTAAAGAAATATATGAGCAACCTAAGGTTATTCGCGACACATTAACACCAAGGTTGCCAATGGATCAAGACGATGTCTACTTAGACGGTATCAATCTTGAAAAAGAGGTTCTGGAGAAAGTTACAAGAATCTATGTGATAGCCTGTGGAACAGCTTATTACTCAGGTTTAATCGGAAAAGAATTAATTGAGAAGTATGCCCGAATCCCTGTCATAGCGGAAGTAGCTTCAGAATTTAGATACAAAGACCCAATTCTAGACGAAAATACCCTGATGATTGTAGTGTCACAGTCCGGAGAAACAGCGGATACTTTAGCAGCTCTTAGAATGGCAAAGAAGGCAGGTGCTCATGTTTTGGGTGTTGTTAATGCCGTCGGATCCAGTATTTCAAGAGAAGCGGATGATGTGCTTTATACATGGGCAGGACCTGAGATTGCAGTGGCATCTACCAAGGCTTATTCGGCTCAGTTATGTGCCATGTATCTCATTAGCATGAAGATATCTTTAGCCTTAGGCAAATTGAATGTAGATGACTTTAGAGAGCTTAGAGCTGCATTGTACCAACTACCATCGCAAGTGGAGCATATTTTAGAAAACGCTAATCTTATAGAAGATATGGCTAAAAAGCATTTGAATATGAAGAATGTATTCTATATTGGTAGAGGACTTGACTATGCTGTTGCTATGGAAGGTGCTCTTAAGATTAAAGAAATTGCTTATTTGCATGCAGAGCCTTACCCGGCAGGTGAACTTAAGCATGGACCGATCGCTCTAATTGAAGAAGGCTCGCTACTTATGGGGCTTGTTGGTCAGGAAAGTCTTTTTGACAAGACAGTTAGTAACATTAAGGAAGTCAAAGCAAGAGGTGCCAGTATTATGGCTATTGCTATGGAAGGTAATAAAGAAGTGGAACAAGTTGCAGAAGATGTCATCTATATACCTAGAACCCATTGGTCCTTAGTGCCGTTGCTGGAAAACATACCGCAACAGTTGTTTGCTTATTATATAGCAAAAAATCTAGGACATGACATTGACAAGCCAAGAAACTTGGCAAAAAGTGTTACAGTGGAGTAATAGCATCTTTTTAATGGACTTTTAATGCTTTTACCATGAGATTTTAGACTTGGCGTACTATAATGAATTCATTAGATGTTTAAGTAATGAAATGAAAGTTGAGGTGCGCTATGAATAAGAGATTATACCGTTCTAATAAAAATAAGGTATTAGCAGGTGTCTGTGGCGGTATTGCTGAATATTTTAAGATTGATGTGACCATTGTACGTTTGATTGTTGTTTTGCTTGCTTTTCCAAGTTTTGGCATCACTTTTTTCGGATATATCATTGGAGCTCTGATTATTCCGGAACGACCCTTGGATTATGTTGAAGTAGATGATGGTGAAGATGTTGACGCAGATGCACATACAACCATTGATCTTGATAGTAAGGATACAAGGAGGGTGCTTGGCATCCTGATGATTGGCATTGGTGCTCTGATTTTGATGAGTAAGTTATTTATCTGGTTTGATTCAGGCATGATTATAGCAATTGCTGTTATCACCATTGGTGTTTTTATTATTAAAAAGAAGAATTGAAGAAGAACGAATGGAAGGTCTTATACCAAAAAGGTGTAAGGCCTTTTAACTTTTTTTACTGTTATTTGAGAATGCTTATATGCTATAATAAGAGGGTAAGGAAGGTGATGACTTGTTTGGACATAAAAGGTTAACAGAATGCTATTTTAAAGCCATTCGCAACCAAGATACGATTGAAGTGAATGATGATACAAGAATTATTTTTTTTAGTGATGTACACCGTGGTGACAACAGTATGTCAGATGAATTTGCTCATAATCAAAACGTCTACTACCATGCCCTTGATTATTATTTTAAGAATGAATATACATATATTGAAGTTGGTGATGGGGATGAACTGTGGGAATATAGCAAGTTCTCTCATATCAGAAGAGCCCATAGCGATGTTTTTTGTTTGCTGAAAAAATACTTCGATGAAAAACGCCTCTATTATCTTTTTGGCAATCATAATATGGCCTTTAGGAATGAATATATATCCAAACATGACCTGACCCATTTTTATGACGAATACTTGGATACTAAGACACCTCTATTTCCGGGTATTAAGATTAAAGAGAGTTTGTTACTCAAAGATCAACATACAGATAAAGAAGTATTAGTGGTACATGGTCATCAAGGCGATTTTATGAACGATCAAGGTTGGATAATTTCTTTGTTTTTAATGAGAATTTTCTGGCGTTATATGCACATGGTTGGTCTGAGAAACCCTTCAAGTCCTTCCAAAAACAGAGTAAAGCGTCATAAGATAGAAAAGTCCTTTTCCAAATGGATCAGACACAACCACATCGGCATTCTTTGTGGTCATACCCACCGTCCTAAGCTACCGGATCAATCAGAAGCTATTTATTTGAATACAGGGTGTTGTGTTCATCCAAGGGGCATTACCGGTATTGAGTTGGTGGGAAGGAAATTTTACTTGATTCACTGGAGTATCATACCCGATGATCAAGGTCGTTTGGCGATTCGTAAAAAGATTATGAAGGGTCCACTGAGTTTTGATGAAATTAGATTATAGGTGCGGGGGGGCCAGGAACTTCATGGTCGGAGTTGACGTTAGTTATAAGTAAATTGAAATAGATGCGTAAAACCCAAATAAATATTAGTGAAATTATAAAAAAGCAGCAAGTTATCATGAGCCGGATTGTTAGAAGGAAATACCGGAAAATGATGCTTGCTCTTTTAATATCAGAAATAACTTAGATCTTGAAACTGTAGGTGGTTTTTTGTCGATAGATTTCATCGGCTCTAAGGATCTTGGTGGGTATGAAATCTTGGTTGATCGCGTCAGGATAGTATTGGGTTTCAAGGCAGATTGCGCCATGTTTTTGAGTTGATTGGCCCCCTTGAAGTGGTAGATTAGAGGTTAGGAAGTTGCCGGTATAACAGACAACACAAGCTTCTGTGGTTACTATCTCAAGTATACGTCCGGTTTTTGGATCTTTAAGCATAATTGGTGCTTCAGTATTAGATTCTAAGATAAAGGCATGGTCATAACCGCCGGCGTTTTCTAGTTGGATATTTTCATCATGTATATGATACCCAATAGGTTTTGGCGTTGTAAAATCAAAAGGTCCTGATGCAGTGGGAAGGATGTCTATAGGAATGATTTCTGAGTTGACAGCCACATACTCTTTTGCCGGTAGTGTAAGTTGATGGTCTAAGATGGTGGTGGATGGATCTCCGGATAGATTGAAGTAGCTGTGATTGGTTAGGGTGAGGATGGTATCTTTATCGGTCGTTGCTTTATATCTTATGGTTAAGTTGCTTTCTTCATCAAAGACATAAGTCACGACCATATCCAGATTCCCCGGAAAGCCTTGATCCATATCATAACTGAGGTAACTTAATACCAATTCGGCTTGGGCTTTTGATACGATTTCAGTGACTGACCATATCTGTTTATCAAGTGCAAGACTGCCGCCATGAAGACAATGGCTACCGTTGTTTTTTTCCAGTGGATAGGTGGTATCATTTAAGTCAAAAGAAGCTTGGCTGATACGTCCTGCGACCCTTCCGGTGATACAACCAAAATGGGGTGAATGATTTTCATAAGCTTCTATTGAATCAAAGCCTAAGACCACATTCTTAATATGACCGGAAGCGTCCGGAACGTTGATTTCCTTGATGATGCCCCCGTAGTTTAGGATTTTGACATTATGGCCTTTTTTATTGGTTAAAGTATATAAGGTGACTTTTTGGCCGTCTTTTGTATAGCCGAAGGGACTTGATTGACATTGCATTATTATTCCTCCTTAAGATGATGTTAAGCTTTAAACCATTATACAACAAGGACTCTTAAAGCTCAATAACACAGAATAGTCCTTGAAATTAAAGCTTCAATCCTGTATGATAAGAAATGAGCGGTCACTACTAAAACAATAGAATTGGAGATTATAGAATGGAAAAAATAGTATTAGCTAAAGTCGGCGACAAAGAATTGACAAAAGATGATATGATTGCGATTATGAGAAATCTGCCACAACAGGATGCACAGAACTTCTCTAGCTTTGAAGGCCGAAAAGTATTATTGGACGAAATGGTAGCAGGAGAATTGTTCTATAAAAGAGCTGTAGAAAAAGGTTTTGATCAGGAAGACGACTTTCTTGCGATTATGGCAGAAACTAAACGTGCCATGCTTCAAAGGTATGCTGTTCAAAAAAGCCTTGATGCAATAGTCGTTGAACCATCTGAGGTAGAAGCCTACTATGAGGCACACAAGAATAATTTTGCAGAAGTGCCTAAAGCTAAAGCAAAGCATATTCTTATGACGGATGAAGCTGACATTATGGAAGTTAAGAATGAAATTGACAGTGGTATGGATTTTGAAGAGGCGGCAAAAAAATACTCAACCTGTCCATCAAAAGAACGCGGTGGAGATCTTGGTACTTTTGAAAGAGGACGTATGGTTCCAGAGTTTGAAGAAGCGGCGTTCGCACAAGAGATTGGTCAAGTTGGAGACCCTGTAAAAACCCAGTTTGGTTACCATTTGTTGTTGGTTGAAGAGCGTATTGAAGCGTCTGTTAAAGCCTTTGAAGAAGTTGAAAATCAAGTCAGACAAGAGCTTATCGGTAGAAAGCAAACCGAAGTATACAGATCTGAGATTGAAGCCCTAAAAGAAGTCTATCCGGTAGAAATCAACGAAGATGGCTTAAGATAAATATAATAAGAGATAAAGGTTTTATGAGTAAACCTTCAAACTGCCCTTTTTGTAGCCAAAGCTACAGGAAGGGTGTTTTATTGATTTTATGCACAGATGTTTCTTCTTCTTTCTTAACTTGAAAGGTCATGTTATAATGATTTTGATAAAAGTGGTAACATAGAAACGATAGAGGTGTCTTATGATTAATTTGCAGGAACATATTGATAAAAAAATGTTTGAAGGTGCAGGGTTTTTCTATAATGAACCTATGAGTCGCCACACATCGTTTAAGATTGGTGGTCCAGCGGATCTTTTGTTTGTGCCAAAAACCAACAAACATATAGAAGACATGATCAGGCTATGTATAGAGTTTGGGATACCCTATTATATAATGGGTAACGGAAGCAATCTTTTGGTGAGTGATTTAGGTTATCGTGGGGTTATCATTTGGATTTGTAAGAATATGAGCGCGTATAAGATTGAAGGTAATCGCATATATGCCCAAGGTGGCATTCTGCTGTCGAGTCTTTCTAAGCATATTTATAGAGCAGGTCTTAGAGGATTTGAATTTGCATCCGGTATTCCGGGAACGCTTGGTGGTGCTGTCTACATGAATGCAGGGGCGTATGGCGGAGAAATCAAAGATGTTATTGTAGAAGCAGAGACCCTTACTAGAAAAGGTGAACTCAGAACATTGACCAAAGAAGCACTTGAACTGGGATATCGTCACAGCAGTCTTCAGATTCATGAAGACATTGTGTTGTCTGCAACCTTAGTTCTTGAACAAGGGGATAAGAAAACAATAAAGGCGCTTATGCAGGATCTGGGGCAGAGGAGAAAAGATAAACAGCCCATTGAAATGCCAAGTGCAGGAAGTACTTTCAAACGACCGGAAGGGTATTATGCAGGAAAGTTAATTATGGATGCAGGGCTTTCAGGTTTTCATGTAGGTGATGCCAGAGTATCTTTGAAACATTGCGGCTTTGTCGTTAATGAAGGTCAGGCCACTTGCAAGGATGTTCTGGAGCTTATTGATTATATTCAAAATGAGGTCAAATCAAAGTTTGATGTGGATTTAGAGCCGGAAGTTAGAATCATTGGTGAATTTTAATCGTAGTTGAAGGGAGGCATCAAGATGCATTTTGTAATTGTGACGGGTATGTCCGGAGCCGGAAAAAGTACTACCTTGAAATTTTTGGAAGACGCGGGATATTTTTGTGTCGATAATCTGCCACCGGCCTTAATCGGAAAATTTGCAGATGTTTGTTTTAGTCCGGATTCAGGACTTAAAAAGATAGCTCTGGGTGTGGATGTTCGAAGTGGTATGCATTTTGAGATTCTATTTAGTGAACTTGCGCAGTTGAAGAACCAAGGTATCACGATGGATATCATTTTTCTGGAATCAAGCAATGATATATTGATAAAAAGATTCAAGGAAACCAGAAGAAAGCATCCATTGGTGGAAGACGGCCGAGTTGAAGACGCCATCTTAGAAGAAAGAACGCTTCTTGAACCTGTAAAAAGTCAAGCAAAAATCATCATTGACACAACCAACCTCTTAACTAGGGAACTAAGGTTTGAGCTTCATAAAGCCCTTAATGACGAACAAAGCTATAAGAATCTCATTATTACAGTCCTCTCATTTGGATTTAAATATGGGATTCCATCGGATTCGGATCTGGTTTTAGACGTTCGCTTCATACCGAATCCCTATTATAAATCAGAACTTAGAGGTTTTACAGGAAAAGACAAAGTGGTTCAGGATTATGTAATGCAGTGGGATGTGTCGACTAAGTTTATAGAAAAAGTGGATGATATGTTGGCGTTTCTCATACCCAACTATATTAAAGAAGGAAAAAACCAATTGGTCATCAGTATTGGATGCACAGGAGGTAAACATAGGTCTGTCACACTAACGGATGTTTTAGCTAGGAAATTAGAGAGCTATAATTATAGCGTACATTGTCACCATCGAGACATTGAGAAGGATGCCCTTAGAGGGAAGTAATAGGTAGACTCATGGAAAATAAAAAAATTGTATGTATTGGTGGGGGGACAGGACTATCCACCATGCTTAGAGGTTTAAAGGCTTATACACAAGATCTTACTGCCATTGTGACGGTGTCGGATAATGGTGGTCACTCCGGTGATCTTAGAAAAGAAATGAAAATATTGCCACCGGGAGATATACGTAACTGCCTATTGGCCTTAGCTGAAGCAGAACCGATGCTTGAGGCTTTGTTTGCCCATCGTTTTTCTGAAGGTTCTCTCAAAGGGCATAATTTGGGGAATCTATTGATTGTAGGTCTAGCAGATCTATATGGTAACTTTGGCGCTGCCATTGAAAAAGCTCATGAAGTACTCCGAGTTAGAGGACAGGTATTGCCTGTTACGACAGAAGATGTTCAACTGAAAGCCATTTATGATGATGGTAGTGAAGTTGTCGGGGAGTGTGAGATTGTTTCTGCTAATAAGAGTCATAAGAAATACATCAAAGAGATGATGCTTATACCAAGTGAACCAAAGGTATATAAAAATGTTCTTGAAAAGATTGATACAGCTGATGTTATCATTCTTGGACCGGGGAGTCTCTACACATCTATTATCCCCAATTTATTGGTGGAAGGGGTTTGTGAAGCTTTAAGAGATGCAAAAGGTAAGATTGTTTATGTTGGCAACATTATGACACAACCCGGTGAGACAGAAGGCTTTACCCTTCTTGAACATGTTAATGTCATTGAGCAGTATATTGGTGTCGGTATGATTGATAAAATAATAGCCAATGATGGTTGGCCGGAGGCTATGGTCATCGAGCATTATAATCAAGACGGAGCGGAGTTGGTATTACCCCTAATTGATGATGCACGTGTGATTGCAGTACCGATGATTGCACTCAATGAAAAAACAGGCTATGTTCGACATGACTCAGGACTACTAGCAAAAACCATTATATCGATTGGATAGTCATTATAAATAAAAGAGGTGAAGGTATGTCGTTTTCATCAAAAGTTAAAGACGAACTGGCCAGACATATCGGTGAGGCCAGGCATTGTAGGATTGCAGAAATCGCAGCCATCATTAATGTATGCGGAAAAATTAAAGAGAATGAAAAAGGTGAAGTTTTAAGTCTTAAAATACAAACTGAAAATGCGGCTGTAGCAAGAAAATGCTTTACTTTATTAAAGAAAACATTTAATATAAAAGTTGAGATATCCATCAAGAAAAAT
>PGZS01000296.1 GCA_002841435.1 Firmicutes bacterium HGW-Firmicutes-3
CTGTAGAATATAGGCTCAATCTCTTGGCTGCATAAAATTATTGCGTAGCAGTTAAAAACTGCTACGCAATAAAGTCTAACTTATTGGGGTCACATCAATTCACTGAAATCTTTTCTTTTATATATAAGATGCTTATATTTTATATTAACTTTTCATTTTGTTGGTTAATTGCTTTTTAAGATACTAAAATAAGAGCTGTTTTCATTGGCGAAAGCCCACTAAGGATGCCTTCCGTCACTTTTGCTCTTGCTTGATCATAGCGCTTAAACTTTCTGATGGCTTCATCCGCTTTTGTATAGACTTTCCAGTAGCCAACTACAATGCCTGTGCCATCCGTCTCTTTTATATACTCAACAACATCCTCTAAGTGATAGCCAAGAAAAAGCCCAACTTCATGGGGACATTTATCGACAAACCTTGATGATAAATGTTGCAAGGCCTCAATAAGATTCATTTTTGAATCATAACCAAATCTTTCTAAAAATTCTATGTTTTCACTATTTTCTATTATAACTTCTAACAATCTTTTATGAAAGAATAGGATGACCACATGATTTTCATCTCGTTTCATTTCATAATAAGACGTTCTGGTGGTTTTCCCAATCTGATCTTTATATTTATCCCATAAGCCTAATGCATTCAAACGTTTGTTAGTGTTTTTAAGGGTAATCAAAGATGCAGGCTTCTCTTTAGAGAAAGTAGCCGCGCCATGAAACAAGAGCTTATATAGAATGTAATCATAATCATCAAGTTGTTCAAGTCGCTTCATTGGTTCCATCAAATAGGTTTTTTTCATAGAATTATGCCTCGTTTCATTATTATTGTACCAGTTGCCTTCCATAATCTCTACATTGTTCCAGACCACCTTCATCAGGCGCCTCATTAATGATTAATCCTTCTTCGATTAGTTTGCCACCATAGTCTGCCATTCTTTTTTCCCAGTCTCTCATCCATTCCCCATCGCCCCATCCATAAGAACCAAAAAGGAAGACTTTTTTATTTTTTACAGCTTCTTCAATGGATTCCACAAATGGCTCCATATCATCCGGATCAAGTACCTCATTGCCCATAGATGAGCAGCCTAAAGCAACCACTTCTGCATCTATAACATCTTGTACCGTCGCATCCTCTACACTGATTAACTTCACTTGATCTGATACTTCTTTTGCTCCTTCAAATAATGCTTCTGCCATCATTTGAGTATTGCCTGTACCACTCCAATATATTATTGCTAATTTACCCATCTTTTTTCCTCTCTATGCGCCAACTTATGTTTAATTGAATTTGATAATCAACATCATTTCATAGTGTTATTATAAACAGAATAAAGATACTTGTCAATAGACTTTCCTAGAGCCGAATAAAGAGGCTCTGTCTCGTTTTAGCATAACAAGAAGAGCGTTCTTCAGAACGCGTTAAAGAGCTGGCTCCTTAAGTGAGTTGGCTTTTTTTACATTCTTCTTATTTTTATATTGTTTCTTTAATG
>PGZS01000076.1 GCA_002841435.1 Firmicutes bacterium HGW-Firmicutes-3
TTTGTGCATAAGCTCAAGCGCTTCACCACTTTTTATCAAGGTTCCGTATTTTGCACCTCTGCCTGTACCCACCATAATGGCTGTTGGTGTAGCCAGTCCAAGGGCACAAGGACACGAAATAACCAATACCGATATACCAATCCTAAAGGCAAATTCAAATTCATAGCCAAGAAGTAACCAGATGCCAAAGCTTACCAAACTGATAAGAATCACCACCGGAACAAAGTAGCCGCTGATCTGATCTGCTAGCTTTGCAATAGGCGCTTTTGTTCCCTGGGCGTCTTCAACCATATGTATGATTTTGGCTAACGCTGTGTCATCCCCAACAGCTGTCGCCTTAAAAATAAAGCTACCGGTTTGATTCATGGTACCGGCAATAACCTTATCCTCTTTTCCTTTTTCAATCGGCAGACTCTCACCGGTCAACATCGATTCATCCACCGTCGAGTGACCTTCTGTCACAATACCATCTACAGGAATCTTAGACCCAGGCCGAATCACCAACAAATCATTAACCTTAACTTGAGTTGTCGGTACTGTTTTTTCAATCCCCTCCACCAAAACAATGGCTTCATCCGGAGTTAGTGCCATAAGTTCTTTGATAGCAGCACTTGTTTTACTCTTAGCTCTTGACTCCAGATACTTACCTAAAGTAATTAGGGCAATAATAACCGCTACCGATTCAAAATATAGCTCGTGGCCATAATGATGGACAAGGTCCATATCTGAATGGGCATAACCATAGATTAACCTATAAATGGCAAAAACACCGTAAATGAACCCGGCACTCGTGCCTACTGCTATTAACGAATCCATATTAGGTGCCCTTTTTAATAAAGTCTTAAAACCGACACGGTAAAATTCCTCCCCAATCAGCATAACCGGTATGGTCAGAAGCATTTGGGTAAAAGCCATTGTTAATATATTCTTTTCACCGGCTAAAAAGGAAGGTACAGCCAACCCTACCATAGGGCCCATGGCCAAATAAAATACCGGCAAGGTGAATATCAAAGAAATAATCAAACGTCGTTCCATATATTTTAGATGTTTTTTGGCTTTAGAAGTTACATCCTTATCCTCTTTAGAATCAACCTTTGAAGCATCTACCGCCTCATAACCCACCTTCACTACCGCATCTTGTATAGCTTTAATATCCAGTTTTTTGTCATCATAGGTGACTTGCATCTGTTCAGTCGCATAATTCACAGCAACTGACTGGACGCCTTCCATTTTTCCAAGTTGTTTTTCTATGGTCAAAGCACAGGCTGTACATGTCATACCGCTAATATCAAACTTTTTATCATTCATCTTTACTACCTCCTTCATCGATTCTACCCACCCCTTTATAGGGGGGGGCTTGTACTTTAGATTATAACTTCATCAACCACATATGTCAACAGTCTACCCACAAGGAAGAATATGTCACCCCATCTTCTTCATGGCTTCATCCAAGGCATGCCAAGCCAAAACCGCACACTTGACCCTTGCCGGCATATTCTTAATGTTCCCTAAGATTGATGCATCTTCAAGTACTTCAAAGGATTCCTTCTCATCCACTTCATCTTTTATCATGCCCAAAAATGTCAAAATCTTCCTGCGGGCCACGTCAAACGTTTGACCTTTAATGAGGTCAATCATTATAGAAGCAGAGGCTTCAGAGATGGCACAGCCAACACCTTCATATCGAATATCGGTGAGTTTGTCTCCTTCCACCTTAATGTACACGGTCAAATCATCCCCGCAGTTCGGATTATGTCCTCTCGCTAATTGGTCTGCATCTTCTAATATCCCTTTGTTATGTTTGCTTTGATTGTGCTCCATGATTAATTCCGTATAAATATCACTAAGATTCATAACCTAACCACTTCCTTACTTTTTTTAAGCTTTCTATAAGCCGATCAATGTCTTCTGTTGTATTATAAACCGCAAAGCTTACACGACAGGTACTGGGAAGGCCCATTCGCTTCATCAACGGTTGGGCACAATGGTGGCCGGCACGTATAGCAATATGATCTTGGTCTAATATGGTGGTCACATCGTGAGGATGAACACCTTCCACGTTAAATGAAATCACCGGCCCTCGGTCCTCAATATTTATGGGTCCATAGATTTGAACATGATTTAATTGACTGAGTTGATCATAAGCGTATTTTGTCAGTCCCATCTCTTCTCTGTATATGAAATCATAACCAATCTGTTCAATAAAACGAATGGCCGCACCAAAACCAAGAATACCCTCAATGTTCGGCGTACCTGCTTCAAAACACTGTGGAATAGGTGCAAAAGTTGATGTCTGTTCTTCCACATATTCAATCATATCCCCACCTGTTTGGTAAGGTATCATTTTTTCCAACAACTCATATTTGCCATATAATACACCTACGCCTGTTGGACCAAACATCTTATGTGAGGAAAAAACAAGAAAATCTGCGTCTAAGGCTTTCACATCTACCTTTTGATGCGGTACACTCTGGGCACCATCTAAAATCACAACGGCGCCCATCTCGTGAGCTCGTTTTATAACCGAAGCAATGGGCTGAAGGGTACCAAATGCATTAGAAACCATCGTTACCGATACAATCTTTGTTTTTTCTGTAATTACCTTATCAATCGCACTTTCTATTATTCTGCCTTCTATATCCACCGGTAAATACTTCAATATAGCTTTTTTATTTTTAACCAGTTGCTGCCAAGGAAGGATGTTACTATGGTGTTCTGCTATAGATAAAACCACTTCATCATCCTCAGATAACATCGGCATACCATAGCTAAAGGCTATCAAATTCAAACTCTCTGTTGTACCTTTTGTGAAAATGATTTCCTCATCTCTCTGTGCCGATAAAAGGTATTTTACTTGCTGCCTAACCTGATCATAAGACGTCGTCGCTTTTTGACTTAAATCATAGACGCCTCTATGGATATTGGCGTGTTCTTGCCTATTATATTTAGATATTCGATTAATCACTTGTTCCGGCTTCTGGGTCGTTGCAGCACTGTCTAGATAAACCAAGGACTCATGATGTCTAATTAAGGGGAATTGAGCTTCCACCCACGCTTTAGTAGCAATCATCATCAAGCCTCCCTTAAGATGATAGTCTTGTGCTAATTTCTTTTTCCAGCATCTCTTGAAGTCCTTCAATGGGTATTTGATCGATTACTGGTGTAAAAGATGCCATAATAATCAGTTGCTTAGCTTCTTTTTCAGTTAATCCGCGACTCATCAAATAAAACAGTTTGTTCTCATCCACTTGGCCGGCACTGGCTGCATGCTCGCCTTGAACATCATCTTCCTGACACATCAGAGCCGGTATGGAGTCAGACTTAACGGTATCATTTAATAAAATAACATATTCTTGCTCAGAACCACTGGCTTTTTTTGCGCCTTTACTAAAAAACAGATTGCCTCTAAAAACCTTATGGGCTTCATGAAGTAAAGCACCTTTAACGAGTATGCTGCTCTTCGTACGCCTTCCTTCATGATACATATTATAACTTAGATCCATTTTACTCTTGCCGTCACCTAAATAAATACTCTCCACAACACCTTCACTATTTTCTTCTTGAAGATAAGTAGAAAAATCTGTTACAGCAAGTGTACTTCCTAGATCAATACTGTTAAAAGTGACTTTCCCATCTCTCTTAACAAGTGCCAAACCACTAAAGATATGGGTGCTTCTTTTGGAGAAATTTTGTAATTTAATAACCTGAACATCGGCGCCTTCTTCGACAATAATATTAACCACACCGTTATGAAAACCATCCACATTATCATCTCTATAATCCAGCACCACTACCACACGACTTTTTTTCTTAGCATGAATCACATGATGGTCTAAGAGAAGTGGGTTGTCCTGATCAAGGGGCAGTTGAATGATGATGGGTTCTGTTATTTCTATGCCTTCATCCACACTTATATAAGTGCCTGTATTACTAAAAGCTTCAGTAAGAGTTCTATGTTTAATGCTTGGCCCATAATCTTTATCTAACAATTCATTAGAAAATATAACTTCCTGACTGTGTATGGGTGTCACATGAAGCCCTTCTTGTCGGTACATAAGAGTTTTTTGATTGTTGTATTTTTGATAATCCGGCAAAGTCGATTTGTCAATTTTTAACCGCTTCCAGATTGGAAATTCTTCTTTTTCATAACGCTCAAAGCTAATTCTTCTACTTTCTTGACCTTGTTCCTTGTTTTTGCTTTGAACCAGAATTCTATCTAATAATGTTTTATTATACATAGTGCCTCCTATCCGATACTGCCTTCAAATTCAAGATTAATCAGTTGATTCAACTCTACTGCATATTCCAGAGGTAGCTCTTTGGTTATGGGTTCAACAAAGCCTCTTACGATCATAGCCTTGGCCTCCACTTCACTAATACCACGGGACATGAGATAGAAGATGGCCTCATCACTGATACGCCCTATTTTGGCTTCATGACCGATATCGATGTCATCGTTGGCAAGCTCAATGATGGGCAAAGTATCTGAAACCGATAAGTTGTCTAACATTAAAGACTCGCATGAGACCGTAGATTTACAGTGATGTGCACCTGGTGTCACCCGCATAAGACCTCTATAAAAAGCATGTCCCCCATCTTTTGATATGGACTTGGAATTGATGTTTGAGGTCGTATAGGGTGCTGCATGTATAACCTTAGAACCGGTGTCTAGGTATTGGCCTTGTCCTGCAAACGTTATGCCTGTAAACTCACACCTTGCTCTTTCACCTCTTAAGATGCTCATTGGATAGAGCATTGAAACCCTTGAACCAAAGGATCCGGAAACCCATTCCATCGTACCGTCTTTATCGACAATTGATCTTTTAGTGTTCAGATTGTACATATTTCTAGACCAGTTTTCTATGGTCGAATAACGCAGTTTGGCCCCTTCTTTAACATTCAGCTCAACGCAACCGGCATGCAAGTTGACGACATCATACTTAGGCGCTGAGCAGCCTTCAATAAAGTGTAAGCTGGCACCTTTTTCAACAATAATCAATGTGTGTTCAAATTGACCGGCTCCCGGTGCATTCAATCTAAAATAGGACTGAAGGGGGAATTTCACTTCAACACCTTCAGGTACGTATACAAAAGAGCCACCGGACCATACAGCACCATGTAAGGCAGCAAATTTATGATCCTGTGGTCTTACCAACTTCATAAAATAAGCTTTGACGATGTCTTCATGTTCTCTAATCGCAGTTTCCATATCCGTATAAATAACACCTTGCTTTAGTAAGTTGTCTTGAATACTATGATAAACCACTTCAGAGTCATACTGAGCACCTACACCTGCTAATGATTCACGTTCCGCTTTAGGTATGCCCAGTCGATCAAAGGTATTCTTAATGTCTTCGGGCACATCATCCCAGGAAGCTTTCATATCAGATTTAGGCCTAACATAAGTGACGATGTCATCCATATTCAGTTCACTAAGATCGGCACCCCATGTGGGTACCGGTTTACTGTTAAAAATCTCAAGGGATTTGAGCCTAAAGTCTGTCATCCATTGCGGTTCATTTTTTTCTCTGGATATATCCCGAATAATCGCTTCAGTAAGCCCTGCTTCAGATTTATAAGCAGCTATATCCGCATTCTTTATGTCATAGACGCCTCGATCCACGTCTTCAATAACGGTTCTCTTTCTTTCCATTTTAACCTCCTTGGTCTAATTGGTATTAACCCCTGCAAAGCCTTCTTCATCGATGGTAGCCGCAAGTCCTATATCACCTGTCTGAATAATCTGACCGTCTTTTAGAATATGAACATAATCCGGTTTAATATAATCAAGTAGCTTCTTATAGTGGGTTATGATAATCATTGCATTATCTTTGTTGGCAAACTGATTGACACCTTCTGCCACCACTCTTATAGCATCCACGTCCAGACCTGAATCTGTCTCATCTAATATGGCTACTTTCGGGTTTAGAATCTTCATCTGAAGTATTTCATTCTTCTTTTTCTCACCACCCGAAAAACCTTGATTCAGATATCGTTTGGCATAGCTTTCATCTATGCCCAGTGTAGCCATCTTTTCTTTTAACAGCATATTAAAAGCGACAATGGATTGTTTTTTTGAATCAACAGCATTCTTAGCCGTTCTAAGAAAGTTCTCAACCGTAACACCGGGTATAACTTCTGGATATTGAAAGCTTAAGAAAAGTCCTTTTTTAGCCCGCTCATCCACCTTCATTTCCAGTAAGTTTTCACCTTCTAAGTAGGCATGGCCACCGAGCACTTTGTAATTCGGGTGCCCCATGAGTGTATAAGCCAGTGTAGATTTACCGGCACCATTGGGTCCCATAATAATATGAATTTCACCTGCATGAACTTCCAAATCCACACCTTTTATGATTTCTTTGTTATCAATTTGGGCTCTTAGCCCTTCTATCTTAAGTAATAATTTTGACATAGTCGTTTCTCCTTTATTTGATAATGATTATTATTTACATATTATATCACTATAATATATGTTTTGCACGCGTTATAATACACAAACAATTTACAAGTTTGTTTTGCACACGTATTATAGTGCACAAACAATTTACAAGTTTGTACCCTTAAGCTATACTGTTTTTATAGAAGCACATACCTAACATACTCTCGACTCTACGAATCGGCATGGTACCTCTATTTGCCTATGTTTATTTTTCCAATCTGCCAAACGCCCACTATCTGGCCCTTGGCATTTTTATTTTAGCCGGTATCACCGATATACTCGACGGGTTTTTGGCTAGACACTATAACTTAATCACCAAAATCGGCACCGTGCTCGATCCTCTGGCCGATAAGCTTATGCAGCTGATGGCCATTACCTGTTTGGCTATTGATGAAGCCATCCCTGTCTGGTTGACACTCATCGTCATTTTCAAAGAGCTCTCTATGATCATAACCGGAATCTATATGTACTTTAGAAAAGAGAGCACGGTCATGGCTTCTAATTACTTTGGTAAGACTGCAACTGTTTTGTTCTCCGTTGCTATTTTCATCACCATACTTTACCCTAATTCCTTAGTCAGTATTCTACTCATCGGATCGGCTATATTACTAAAGCTTATCGCACTCATCTCCTATATCCGACATTATTTTATGAATGTAAAACCTAGTTTGGGTAATAAATAAAAGTAGAACAAAGAGGCTTTGACTCGTTTTGCTTTCAAATTGTTCATGTCAGAAAAATCCTTGACGTTTTTGGCTATGTATCAAGGCTGAAAACTTTAGTAGAACTTGTAGACTACAAAAAAGACGGCCACTAAAAAACAGTGACCGTCTTATTATTTTTAGGCCAATAATCAATCCGTCATCAAGCGCTTTTCTCCTTCAAGAGCTATAATCGGTTTAATATTTTGGGTAACTTCAAGAACACCTAAGTATGTACCTCCACTGTTACGAACGGCATAATACCGAATATAAACAAATTGTTCACCCATTTTTATCCAAAAATCTTCGTGGCTTTTTCGACCGCTTTTTAGATCTTCAACAATTTGTTCAACGATATGGACACTTGCCGGTGGATGACAATTGCTTACTTCTCTACCGATGATGGTCTTTGCTCTTGGAAATATACGCTCCTCCCCTTGGGAAAAGTACTTCACTAAACCATTGGCGTCTACAAAAGTAACATCCAGCGGTAAGGTGTTCATAATGGCGTTGATTTCTTCTGGCGTGAGTACCCCTGCATCAAATTTAATGAGCTTATTGTCTGAATCTGGTGCACCAAAAGGCTGTTCCCTAGATTTTGTCTCTTTGCCCATGTTGGGTTGCCATATTTTTTTGGGGGGTTCGATTAAGTAGCCGAATTCATCACTGCCTTCAAGGACTTCTAACCATTCCTCTTCACTGAAAGTATCAATCACCATTGGAAATAATATGTTTTCTTCTTTGAAGATCATTTCCTTTATCTTATGAACGGTCTCATGCATAGCGTCGATGATATAATTAATATTTTCATCGGCTTCTAGCTGTAATGCGATGCCTTTTAGTTCTTGCCGTACCTCATCATCCACACCCCACATCACTTTTGGAGGTGCTGTGATGTCATGTTTCTCCATGATTGGGAATAGAAGATTTTCTTTACGGGCATAATGAATATCAATTTGTCTCAGTTGGCTTAAGATACTAAGCAGTGCGTTCTTATTGGCTTGACTTTGTTCAAACTCATAGGCACTCAAAACCGGTATGAGTTTTTTATCTATTAAAGCTTCAAGAGCCCTATTTTCTTTTATAAAAGTACCTACCGGGTGACCCGGAATCTGATGTTCTTCTTTTGGGGCGTGTATCTCTTCAATAGATCCCTTAAACACTTCTGCATGGACATCACAAAGGCTCTGAATCTCCTCAACAGGCATGCCGTCACGAATAAGTGCCGCTTCAAGCGTACTAATCTCCGTTGGTGATACATGTTCAAAATGCTTTGCAAATTCTGCTCTAACTTCGTCTACCGTTTGACCTTCGTGTAGCCTTCTAATCAGTCCTTTAAGCACCTCTTGCTTTTTTGATTGGTTATCAATAAATTCACTCATTATGAATCCTCCTTTTCCTCACCTATAATATAACCCTGTTCGATAAATCTATTTTTAATGATTGCAATGTCCATATTTTTCATTCTGGCACCTTTGGTTATGGTCATCATTTTACCAACCGTGTTCATCATAGCCGGCTTGGTAATATCCGTAAAACCCAAAGAAGTCATGACTTCTATAATTTTAGGGTCTTCTTTGCATAAATCATAAATACTTTTGTTTAAATCAATATACAAACAATCACCTCATTCCGTAGGACTAACCGTTTAATTTTCTTTCCATAACTATTTTACATCATGCTCAAATAAAAACTGTGAGCTAGCGCACACTTTTTTCTTTTTTTGATTGTATGTCAAAACTTAGTTTCACTAAATCTGTTTTTTAAAGCCTCAATATTTTCAATGAATACCTTTTTATTACCGATTATTTTGATTAACCCTTCTTCATCAAGAGCATTCATACTTCTACTCACCGTTTCTCTGGTGACGCCTATATAACTGGCTATGCCCTCTCTACTAAGAGGTAAAGCTACCATCCTTCCGGTTTCCTTTTCTATTCCAAATTTATCTGCAAACTCTAAAAGTGCACCAATAATTCTTATTTCCACAGTCCTAGTACCCATTTGCTCAATGGTGTTCTCAAGACGTTCCAATTTCATGGTCAATTCTTCCATAATCTTTAGGCCTATTTCCGGATGATTTTTTATGAGTTGTCGGATATCTGTCTTTAAGATCATGCATACATGTACCGCTTCTAAAGCTACAATACTATAGCTTGCCTTTAGATTCGTTAGTAAATTCCTTTCTCCAAAAAAATCGCCATCCGAATAGAGATAGAGAATCTGCTCTTTGCCATCTATGCTGTATTTACAACCTTTGGCCTTACCTGAATTAATGATGACTAAGCGATCAATAGTCTCACCTTCTGTCATAATGGCTTCACCTTTGGCATAACTTTTTCGAATAATGAGGTCTGTAATCTCATTGATTTCTTCTGTTGACATCGCACTAAAAATAGGAACACGTTTGGCGCAAAGCTTATGCTGACAGTGTTCACATTGACGGGTGACTTGCATTTAATCACTTCCTTTCTTAATCTTTCTATTTTCATGATGACAATAAACAATCTCACCGTAATCCACCATGAATCTGGATTTTATCTCAATAAAATGCTCTAAGTCGTTCAAATATTGAAACAGTGTGGCTCTATTTTCAAATTCCTCTCTGGTGGCAGGTAATTCAGACTCTTTGTAATGATTTTTCAAGGCCTTCAGGGCCATTAATAAGTCTTCACCATCGTTACACTCATTCAGTTCAGTAACAAGGCGATGGGTAAAGTCACCGATGGGTAGGGCTTCTTTGACTGTTATAAATGTCTCATGAAAAAGTTGATTCATATGTCTTAGCACTCGGTACTGCTCTTTCCGCATTTGAAAATACTTGATAAAATAACGATGGTCCTTTAAGATATAGTTATTATGATAGATATAGGCTTTTTTTGTACCTTCGTCCAACTGTTTTTTAAGCTCTGCAAGTAAATCTGTTGATACCGAGTTTTCCTGACCCATTAGTTTTGCCTTAATCTGTTCAAGTATCGCTTTAATCTTATCCTCCACCTCCATTTGAAGGTTTCGGATTTCATTTTCCAGATTGGGCATGTGTAAGTTAAGAATCCAAGCAACCAACACGCCTATAATGGTTAATGCCATCTCATTCATCAAAATACCTACGCCTAAGGACTGAAGGGTATAGATATGGGTCACCAAAACAGTATTCACCGTTAGGGCTTCTGATGCTTTAAGCCATGTCATCAAGGGTACATATAATAGTAGGAAAAGCCCAAATACTAAGAGATTGTGTCCCAATATGGCAAATAGTGCCGTTACAATGAGGATTGCCAATAAGGAGGTCCAAATACGTTTAAAGCCTACGTAAAATGTTTGCTTTCTGGTATCTAGTATGCTCAACATCGCTATAACACCTGCAGTTGTACTATACATAAGGCCAATGACTTCCGCAAGAAAAATGGCGCCGATAACACCCAGTGCTATTTTTATGGATCTATACAACAACAGTTTCATAAATTGTTCCTCTCCTGCTTAGAATAAAATATTAAGGAGGTAGCTTATGTGTGGCCGTGTAACCTTAGATCTGGATATTCAACTACTTAGAGATATCTTAAATGATGCTTATGGTGTTAAGGCAATGACCCTGAATCACTATAAGCCCAGATACAACATAGCGCCAAGCCAACCTGTCTTGTCTGTTATCAATGATGGTGTATCCAACCGAGCCGGTTATCTAAAGTGGGGCTTTGTGCCTTCATGGTCAAATGATTCAACCCTTGGCAACAAGTTATTCAATGCCAGAAGTGAGACCTTAGCCATTAAGCCTACATTCAAAGAAGCCTTTGTTTCTAAGCGTTGTTTAATTCTAGCCTCCAGTTTTTATGAGTGGCAAAGCCATAGCAAGGATCGAACCCCCTATAGAATTACCTTAAAAGAAAATCCTCTTATGCCCATGGCTGGTTTATGGTCTAGCTATAAAGCCCCGGATGATACAAAAATCTTTACCTGTACCATTATAACCACCCAAGCCAATGATATGATTAAAAATATCCATAACCGAATGCCCGTAATTCTAAGCCCTAATCAAATCAATGCTTGGCTAAACCCTGCCAATAAAGATATTTTAGGGCTTACATCGATGCTAACACCCTATGATTCAAAGTATATGACCATGCATCCTGTTTCAACCCTTGTTAATAATGTAAAAATCGACCATGAGGATTGTATCCGGCCTCTATAACCTTCTATTATAGTTATGATGTTCTAGGTTTTACTAGAAGCCATCAGCACCAACCATTTCATCAAGAGTTCTACTTTAAATGTTTTTTGTATTAAGCTTTGTCTTCTAAGTACATTGGGCATGAATTCTATATCGAAAGTTTTTTGTGGCGCTTTCTCACATTTTCTAAGAATCAAATTTAAAAATGACTCATAATCATAGATTTTCAGGCGTTCTATATTGGTCGCTGCCGCCAAGTATTCTAGGACTCCAAGAAAGATCTCGCCATAAGACATGGAAATGTCAAAGCCTAACATCTCACATAATTCCGATACGATTACTTCTAGCAAGAGTCTTTTAGGATAACCGGTCTCATAACCAATGATTTTCCCCACAGAGAAAATCTGTTCGTCCGACAGCTGAAGCATTTTGTTAAAAAAAACAGACTCATCCGGTATATCTGTTAAGTAGTAGGCACTTCCCTGACACTTACCATAAGACTTCATCGTATCCAGATATCCCATTATAAGGTTGTTCCTTGAACGTTCCTTGTCAAACTCCAATAGCCTGCCAACATCACCGGAAGGCCTGATTCTTCTTATAACCAGCTCCTTATCCTTAATAGGCTGTTCAATGGCTATGGCGTTTAGTTCCACAGCAATAATCTCTTTATAACCTTTCATTGCCATCAGATTAATGGGCAAATTATCATAAAAGCCACCGTCTAGGAATTTCTTTCCGTCTAAGATTTGAGGTTTGAATCCCGGTAAAAATGAAGATGCCAATAAATAGTCTCCGATTTTACCTTCTTCGATATCCTTAACATACAACTCCATAGGCTTCCAATCCGAAAGAGAAACCGTCACCAAACCAAAATCAATTTCCGAACTACGGATGCTTTCTTCATCGACTACTTTCTCAATGAGGTCTTTTAAGGGTTCTATATCAAGACCTTTTTGCTTAATTATTTTCTTTACGTATTCAAAATACATCTGCATATTTTTAATATCTATGTTAAGGGTCAGCAACTGATGGTAAACTTCCGGATCGTCTTTCATCACCAAACGGGGATCTATATTGTACCAAAAATCGTAAGCCTCATCAAATTTGTCTTGAACAATCATGGCACCATTTAAGGCACCTACAGATGTGCCGGTCACACAACCAATTTCAATATTCAGCTCCCTAAGAGCTTTCCAGACACCAATCTGATAGCCGCCTTTTGCACCACCACCTTGTAAAACCATGCCCACCATAAACACACCTCCCTCTTGTCTATTACTATTATATCATAGCCCTTAACATCGCAAACATAAAAAAATTTAACGTTTTTCTTCCAAGGTGTTCATTTTTTGTACGTTTATACCGATAATATGTGTAAAATTTAAGAAATATTAGCTATTTTGAACGATTCGAATTGTATTCTCATTCCACTTAGTGGTACAATATAGGCACAAGCAACTACCTGCAGTATGGTTCAATAGCTTTAATAGGTACGATACACTATACTCATGTCATCATTGGAGCAAAACTTATGGATGATTACACACTGCATAACCTTGAGCTAGGTGAGAAAATTACAGATTCCGTTTTTAATGAAGAGGGCCACCTTCTTATTAGTAAGGGTGCCATTATTAGTTATGAACTTTTATCTAAGCTTAAGAAGCATAATGGTAATTACTTCAGAACCCTCGATCAATTGTCTCATTCTCTTAAGCCCGGAGACCTTGTCAGTAAAAAGGATATGAAGTCATCTGTTGAAGCGGTTCAGACCGTATTTGTGGAAATGATTCATAATGATAAAACAGGCCTTAATCCGGCCATCCCAAATGAGCATATTGACCTTGTGGTTAATGTTGTCGAATCTCTAATGGCAACCCTTTATACATCAGAAAAACTTCTATATACTGTAACAGAACTTATGGATTCTGATGACTATACCTATAGACATAGTGTGAATGTTGCCATCTTAAGTATATTAACAGCCAAATCCATGCACTACTCTGAAAAAGAGATTAAGGATATTGCCCTAGGCGCCCTCCTTCATGATATCGGCAAAGCCAGAGTGGTGACCCTTGTACGCAAACCGGCTGAACTGACTGAATTCGAGAAAAATGAAATGAAGATGCACCCTGAGTATGGCTATCAGATGGTCAAAGACATCGAGACTTTGCCTTATTCTGTTAAGCAAATCATCCGCTACCATCACGAAAAAATGGATGGCTCTGGATATCCTTTTGGATTAGTGGGTATGGAAATCCCATTATATATTAGACTGATTACTGTGTGTGACATGTATGATGCCATGACCTCTAACCGAACCTATCGAAAGAAAATGCCCATACATACGGCTCTTGAAATTCTCATGAAGGATGCTGTTTATAAAATTGACCCTGAGGTTTATCGTCAGATGACAAGTACCATCTGCATCTTTCCTACCGGACAGGGTGTTTTATTGTCCGATGGCAGAATCGGCATTGTTTCACTCTACAGACACCAAAACCCCACAAGGCCGAATATCCAGATTATTGATTTCGATGTCAAAAAAGGGAGCATTGATGTCCAAGAGGTTGATTTAACCAAGCACTTCACACTTTTTATCATTGATACATGGAACCCTTCTGATTTTGCCAAAGATTTTAGAGCTACGATTAATCAGAACGCTTTCTACCAAATGTCGGCTGAAGAAAAGGAAAAATACGCTTCCAGTATTCTATAGCCCTATTTGAAATATAAAATCATTTATAATCCTCTTAGAGCCTCTCATCTTGCACCGTATTAAAGTCCGTGGTATAATGCTATCAATCAAACCCTAGATTGTATCAAGGATGAGGAGCTCAATATGAATAAAGATCAACTTATAAATATATTAAAATCTAAAATTCTCATACTCGACGGTGCCATGGGCACCAGCATACAAAGCTTTAAGCTCAGTGAAGCTGATTATAGAGGTGTGCGTTTTAAAGACCACCTTTCTTCTCTTAAGGGCAACAACGACATTCTTGTCTTAACCAATCCGAAAATCATCGAAACCATACATAACCAATTCCTTGAAGCCGGTGCAGATATCATAGAAACAGATACCTTCAATGCAACCGGACTTTCTCAAGCTGATTATGATACCCAAGATTATGTTTATGAATTAAATATGGAGGCTGCTAAAATAGCCAGAAGATGTGTTGATCGGTTCACCAAATTAACGCCTGATAAACCGCGCTTTGTTGCCGGTGCGATTGGACCGACCAACAAGACCCTTTCTATTTCACCGGATGTCGAGAATCCCGGATATAGGGCCGTTACTTTTGAAGATGTTCATGATAACTATGTCCTTCAAATAGAGGGGCTTATAGACGGTGGTGTGGATTTTCTATTGATTGAAACTATTTTTGACAGTCTAAATGCCCGAGCTGCCCTCATTGCCTGTGAAACCGTTTATCAGAAAAAGGATATCCAACTGCCCATCATGATTTCCGGAACCATAACAGACAAAAGCGGTCGTACCCTGTCCGGTCAGACGCTTGCTGCCTTTGTTGAATCTATGAAAAACGACCATGTTTTTTGTATCGGACTCAACTGTGCTTTCGGTGCTAAGGACTTAATTCCCTATGTCAAAGAAATAAGCCACTTGACCGATTTACCCGTTAGTGTTTACCCCAATGCAGGTCTACCAAATGAACTGGGTGAGTATGATGAATTGCCTGAAGAAACAGCCACACTTCTTTTAGAACTGATTCAAAACGGACACGTCAATATCGTAGGTGGTTGCTGTGGTACAACTTTTGAACACATTAGAGCCATCGCAGGCACTGTAGAAAAAGGCGTGCCCCATATACCAAACCCCTTAATTCCACAAACGACCTTAGCGGGCTTAGAACCTCTTCATATTACGAAAGCCATTAATTTTGTTAATATAGGAGAGCGTACCAATGTCTCCGGTTCCAGAAAATTTGCACGTTTAATCCGTGAGAAACACTATGAAGAAGCTTTGACCATTGCCCGACAACAAGTAGAAAATGGTGCACAAATTATTGATGTCAACCTTGATGACGGTCTCCTAGACGGTGAAAAAGAAATGGAGATCTTCTTAAAGCTCATTGGCTCTGAGCCGGATATTTCTAAAGTACCGGTTATGATTGACTCTTCAAAATGGTCCATTATATTAGCCGGCCTTAAGGCCATTCAGGGTAAACCGGTAGTCAATTCCATTTCTATGAAAAACGGAGAAGAAGAATTTTTGTATCAGGCTAGGATCATCAAGACCTTTGGTGCCGCTGTCGTGGTTATGGCTTTTGATGAAAAAGGTCAAGCCGATAGCTTTGCCCGTAAAATAGATATCGCAAAACGTGCCTATGACTTGCTTACCAAAGAAGTAGGTTTTCCACCTGAAGACATTATATTTGACGTCAACATTCTTGCCATTGCCACAGGTATAGAAGAACACAATAATTATGCCTTAGACTTTATCTATGCTGTTGAATGGATTAAGAAAAACTTACCATATGCCAAAACCAGCGGAGGTCTAAGTAACCTGTCCTTCTCTTTTAGAGGCAATGATACCATTCGTGAAGCCATGCATTCGGTATTCCTCTATCACGCCATTAAAGTTGGCTTAGATATGGCCATATTGAATCCTGGATTGATTCAGATTTATGACGATATTGAACCTGAGCTTCTTAGGTTGGTTGAAGATGTCATCTTTAATAAAAGTGACACAGCTACAGATGCACTGATTGAATATGCTAGCACGGCACAATCGAAAACCGGTCAAAATGAAGTAAAAGAAGACCCTTGGCGTCTTGAAGCAGTTGAAGTCAGACTAAAAAAGGCGTTGGTAAAGGGCATTGCAGATTATGTCACTTCGGATCTTGAAGAAGCAAGATCATCCTTCCCTTCTGCCATCGACCTCATTGAAGGGCCACTCATGGCCGGTATGAGTGAGGTGGGTGACCTTTTTGGTGAAGGTAAGATGTTTTTACCTCAAGTGGTCAAAAGTGCAAGGGTTATGAAAAAAGCGGTTGCCCATTTACTCCCTTATATTGAAGCGGAAAATGTTACCTCTAAGTCCAATTCCTCCGGTAAAATTCTAATGGCTACGGTCAAAGGTGATGTTCATGATATTGGTAAGAATATTGTAAGTGTGGTGCTTCAATGTAATAACTTTGAGATCATTGACTTAGGTATTATGGTGCCACCGGAATTAATCCTAGAAACCGCTCAAAAGGAAAAGGTGGATATGATTGGTCTTAGTGGTCTTATCACCCCTTCCTTAGATGAGATGGTAACAATGGCTTCCATGATGAAAGATGCAGGCATGACCATACCTCTACTTATTGGCGGTGCTACCACAAGCAGGCTTCATACGGCTCTAAAAATCTGTCCAGCCTATGATTATCCAATTATCTATGCTCAGGATGCTACCAAAGGTGTTGAAGCTGCCAAAGCATTACAAAACGAAGATAAAAAAGCCGATTTTGTTGCAGGTGTTTATAAAGAATATAAAAGAATTGAAGATTTATCCGGCAAGAATATAGCACCTCTGGTTACCCTTGAAAGCGCACGTTCTTTAAAGCCTAACTATGATTTTGGTGAGGATGCAATCGTCAAGCCAACTTTCCTTGGTGAGAAAGTCATTGAGACCAGTATTGATGCTTTGCTACCTTATATTGATTGGACCTTCTTCTTTATGGCTTGGGAGATGAAGAAAAAATATCCGGAAATCTTAGAGGATCCGATTATTGGTCCGGAAGCTGTAAAGCTTTATAAGGATGCCCTTGATATGTTGGCTGATTTAAGTAAGAACAAGTCCCTTATTTGTCAAGGTATTCTTGGTTTCTATGAAGCCTATGAAGATGGTGACGACCTTGTTCTTAAGACGGATAAAGGTCCTGTTACTTACCATATGTATCGCCAACAAAAAAAAGGCTCTGATTATGTGTCTTTATGTGATTTTGTTGCTTCAAAATCTAGCGGTATTAAAGATTATGTTGGTGCTTTTGCGGTTACCGCCGGCATTGGTATTGAAGATATGTTAGCGACCTATGAAGCTGAAAATGATGATTACAAGAGTCTTATGATTAAGATTTTAGCCGATCGTCTCGCGGAAGCTTTTGCTGAAAAACTTCATGAGGATGTACGACGAAACTATTGGGGTTATGCGCCAGGTGAAGACCTACCTCTTGATGATTTGCTAAGGGCTAAATACAGAGGTATTCGCCCCGCTTTTGGTTACCCTTCTCTTATTGATCACTCAGAGAAGAAGGCTTTCTTTGAAATGTTGGATGTGGAAAATCAAATTGGTATGACTTTATCGGAGAATTATATGATGATACCGGGGGCTAGTGTATGTGGTTTATATCTGGCTCACAAGGACAGTTATTATTTTGATTTGTATCATATTGGTGAAGATCAAGTTGTGGATTATGCTAGAAGGAAGGGTGTTTCTAAAGAGGAAGCCCAGAAGCAGATTCGGACGCGGATTAAGTATTAGGGGTCAAAGATTTAGAAGATAGTGCTTAAAATGGGGTCCCATGAAAACCCTTCCACAGACTGTATGATTACGGTCTAAGATAAATATGAAAACAGGTTTCTAAGGTGTATTAACTGAACCGCTCCCCGTCAAGTAGACAATTGAAAAAATATAAACTTTTTCATCCAGCAGGACAACATCTGCTGGATTTTTTATGCTGCTTGTATATAAA
>PGZS01000077.1:0-11560 GCA_002841435.1 Firmicutes bacterium HGW-Firmicutes-3
CGGGAGAGTGATGATATGTTACGTTTCAAAAACATGCGCCAGCGTGTTGAGTTTGCCTACGAAAGAATGAACATCGATATCTACTATGAAGGTGATTACCGATACACCGTTGAGCATCATAGTGATCATAAGATTTTTGAGAAGCTGTCTGAAGAACAGGTGGATGAAGTCTTGAATCAGATATGGCAGGAACTAAAAGTAGAAAAAGTTGGGTAGGGGACTGGTATGCATGGATTTCAAGAGATTAGAGCAGATGTTCTGATTAATAGTGATGATTTAAGAAGAAGGTTCAAAGACGTAAGAGAATTGGTGCATAGCCGAGGGAATGCCGGTGTATTGGTCAACAATCGAGTTGATATGGTTCTTATGGATATTGATGTGTACAACAAATTAATTGAAAATCAATCAGCAGGCTAAGGTGAATCCGTTTCGTGAGATGGGTTTGCCTTTTATTGTTAGAATATAAATAGGTGAAGGGGGATAACGAATGAAGAGTTTCAACATGCACATACCAACAAGCGTCTATTTTGGTGAAGGCGCCATCAAGGATTTGAGCAATGAAATTAAGAAATACGGTAACAAAGTTTTGATGGTATACGGTCATGGTAGCATTAAGCGTAATGGAGTTTATGATGATGTTATGGCTGCCTTTGAGTTGGGCGATATCACCCATATAGAGCTTTCGGGTGTTGATGTGAACCCTAAGTTGGAAACAGTGAACGAAGGTGTAAGATTATGTATATCCCAGAAGGTTGATCTTATTTTGGCTGTGGGTGGAGGAAGTGCCATTGATTGCGCAAAAGTCATAGCGACGGCTGTTTATTATGAAGGTGACCCTTGGGACCTTGTGTCTTATAAAACCAAGGTTCAAAAAGCGATGCCTTTAGGAGTAGTTTTGACACTATCAGCAACAGGATCGGAGCTTAACGGCAATGCTGTAATTAGCAACACGCAAACAAAGGAAAAGCGAGGCTTTTCAAGTGAATGGATGTGGCCTAAGTTTTCTATACTGGACCCAACGTATACCTATACAGTATCACAGCATCAAACGGCTTGTGGGATTGTTGACACGCTAACCCATCTATATGAGTTCTATTTCAGTGCTAAGAATGATGCAGAACTCTCGGATGCAATGAGCGAAGCTGTTATGGTGACGGTTATTAAATATGGTAAGAAAGCCATGACTGAACCTGATAACTACGAAGCCCGATCAAACTTAATGTGGGCAAGTGCTGTTGCACTTAGTGGCATGACCAATAGAGGGAAGAGTTTTGAAGGCTTTAATCACGCTGTAGAGCACGGCCTTAGTGCAATTTATGATATAACCCATGCTGATGGATTGGCCATATTAGCGCCTTACTGGATGGAATATGTACTGGATGAGAAAAATGTATCTAGATTTGCCAGATTTGCTAGGAAGGTATGGGGCATCATAGGTGAAGATGATATGAAAGTGGCAAAAAAAGGTATCGAGAGAACCAGAAGATATTATGAATACTTAGAAATGCCCAGTCGGCTAAGTCATGTGAAAATAGATGATACGCGATTAGATGAAGTTATTGACCATGCATTTTTAAGTGATACTTTAGGTCATTTAAAACCTTTGCGAAAGCAAGATGTACGAAGAATCTTAGAAACAGCACTTTAGAGTTAAGGTGTCCAATACGCTCACAATTAAAAATATTAAAAGTGGCTATATCAAGGAATATCTCGATATAGCCACTTTTAGTATGAATTATTGGTTCATGCAACATTGCTTATATTTTTTTCCACTACCGCATGGGCAAGGATCATTACGGCCAATCTTTTTATCTTTTACGATGATTTTTGATTGGTTGTAAGTTTTCTTAATTTCTTTTCTTTCTTCTAGGGTGAAGATGTTATCCCAAGAAGGGAGATTATATAGCCAATCGGCTTTGGCATGTAGCATATTGAAATAGAGCTTTTTAAGATCAACATCAAGCTGAATGCGTGTGCTTGCCTTAACGTCTTCTAATTTCAATTCATTTTTAAGGCTTGTGTTAATGCCATCTAAGAAACCGACCAAGGTCATGTTATCCATGTTATAGGTTTTGGCCAACTCAGATACAGTCCCTTTAAGTATTTGATCAGGTGTGGCGAGTATTGCTTCATAAATAACCTGTTCTTTAGGAAGATAATCCCCCCAAAAAGCATCATATGCATCTTGATCTCTATCCTGATAGGCAAGATCTTTCCAATTTGATATAAGTGACATAGTATATATCCTTTCTTCTGTTTGAAAATCTATAATCAATGCTCATTATAGCATATGTTGATAAAGAGTCAAAACTAAGTTTCACTAAATCACATGCAACATATATTGTATGTGAAAATTCAACTATATAGTTTTGACGTCTTAACCATATGTTGATGCTTTTCGAAAATATATTCTCCGAATAAAACAAATTATAAAGGTCGGACACTACCTCTTTCCATTAAGGAATAACTGGCAACATATTTGGTGATTTTATTAGGGTTGTCCTTATCCATAAGACTAAGGAGAAGTTCAGCAGCTTTGGTTCCCACAGCATGGGTGTCAGTATGGATGGTTGTTAGTGGCGGTTGATAGAAGGCCGCCACATGAACATCGTCAAAACCCATCACTGAAATGTCATCAGGTACTTTTAAACCCATGTCGTTAGCACAGCTGATTGCACCTATAGCCATAAAGTCGGTTGTGGCAAAAACCGCTGTAGGGCGATCATCCGGATTTTTTAGAAGTATTTTCATAGCTTCATAACCACTTTCAATACTGAAATCACCTTGGGTCATTCTACTTGGATTTAGGGGGAGGTTATTCATCTCATAGGCAAGCTTAAACCCTTTTTTACGTTCCAAACCGGCAGCCTCATCATAATCCGGTAAGCCGATAAAACCAATATCTTGATGGCCCATTTGAATCAAATATTCTGTAGCTGTCTTAGCAGCATAAAAGTCATCGTGGATGACGTAGGGCATATCAATATAATTACTTTTTTGTCCAATCATGACAATCGGAATCTTATAATTTTTTAACATGGCATAATGTTTCTTGGCAAAACCAGCGGCAAAATATAAGATGCCATCGACTCTTTTTTCTTTAAAAGTATTAAAGATACTTAATTCCTCATCAGCATGGTAGCGACTGTTGGCGAGCATGATATTGTAGTTATTGGCTTTTAGAACATCCGTTATGGCATTGATGGATTGACTTAGAGAACTCATACTAAGCTCCGTGACACAAATCAAGACCCCAATAGTATACGTCTTGTTCTGCTGAAGCTCTCTTGCCAGTGAATTGGGCCTATAGCCTGTTTCTTTGAGGACAGCTTCGACCCTTTTACGTGCATCTTCACTAACTTTTGCTGTATTGTTGATGACCCTTGAGACAGTACTGATAGAGACACCGGCACGATTGGCCACATCTTTGATATTCATCTTTTCGCTCCTTGAAAATTTTCATATTTTTATAGTTATATTTTACTGGATTGGTTTGCTTAAGTCAATTGACATTAAGTATAGAAAAAAGCCTGTAAAATTAGGAAGAATAGCCGGAAATATAGGAAAATATATGTGGAATAATCACGAATAGATCTTAAATATTGACATGAAAAGCTTTTCACAATAATTACAAATCTTTTTTTACAAATTATGGATTCGTTCATTGGATTTAAGAAGATGTCTATAAAAAGGTGGAGGAATATGCTATAATATACCATATTGAGAATGAATTTCATACAAATAGAAAGGTGTGATTTTGTGAAAACCACAAGAAAGTTATTATGGATTCTTATGCTTATAATGCTGTTAACACTAACAGGCTGTAACAATTCAGCCAATCAGATATCAGAAATAAAAATTGAATTAGAAACATTAAAAGCAGTAAACAGTCAGTTAGAAACTGAATTATTAGAAAAGGATGAAAAGATTCTATCCTTAGAAAAAACAGTCACCGTCTTAGAAGCTGACATAGTAGCTTTAGAGTCGGGGCCTGCTACCAACTTAACTGGTCCAAGTACCAGCATTGTCAGTACATCCTCAGATGTGCTTGAAGCAATGAGTAATCAAGACTTTGCTACTTTATCCACATATATCCATCCGACTCAAGGGGTTAGATTTACGCCCTATACGTATGTGGATACCGTGAACGATGTGATTTTTACAAGTGCTCAAGTAGCCAATGTGGCTGTCGATACATCTGTTATATTATGGGGTGCCTATGATGGAACAGGTGATCCGATTCAGATGACAGCATTAGATTATTTTGATGCCTTCGTTTACGATGAAGATTATATGAATCCACAGATTATGGGCTTCAATACGACAGTTCATTTTGGTAATATGATAGATAATGTAGAAGCCGCATATCCCAATGGAAATTATATCGAATACTATTTTACCGGGTTTGATCCTACCTATGAGGGTATGGATTGGTCCGGCCTTACACTGGTTTATGAAGAAGTTGGATCACTTTGGTATTTGGTCGGAATCATCAACCACCAGTGGACGATATAGCCGTAAAAATCTTTGAACTTAGGCTATAATATCATGACGGATACCATCTTCAATATGGAAAACAATAGTATTCTTACCATTGTTTTTCGCTTGATACATAGCGGAATCGGCCATAGATAGAACATCCTTTGCCTCCATCCCTTCATGAAGTTCAACATACCCGATACTAAGACCGGTTCGGACTTTATCCATCTGGATTCCCATATTGACAATCATATCATTATAGTCCTTAAGAATGCTTTCTAGGTTCTTTCGGACTTTTTCTTTTGTCACTGACTTGAAGATTATAACGAACTCATCGCCGCCAAGTCGACCACTTAAGGTGGAATGACTGGGTTGTTTTTTTAATATTTCGCCAAAATTTTTCAGAACAAAATCACCTTTATGATGGCCATGGTTATCATTAATAGCTTTAAAATGGTCCATATCGACTATAGCAAGGTAATGATCCTTTAAATGGACGGCATTTAATAAGTTGTTTAGGCTTTCTAAAGCATAGTTTCTACTGTATACTTTTGTTAGATCATCATAAAGATAGGCTTGATAGTATGACTCACGCATGACAATCGTCTCTTTGATCATCTTAAAAGTATAAATGGTTTTTAGTATGGCAAAAAGTAAAGTGCTCATATACAAATTTGGGTTGCTATAAGGGTATTTCATAATTAAATAGCTTAAATAGGTTGTGTGGATACAATAGAGTAAGATGGCACCATATAAAAGCCAAATTTCTTTAAACATAGGTTTATTACGAAAATAAAGAATGATAAAATCAACAAGCACATATAGGGCGAGAAGGATGGAGTAAAGTTGAAAAATAAAAAAATAAGGACCTTTGACAGCTGTGGGCGTGCTACCATACTGAACGCCCCTTGTTATAAACCATGTATCATTCATAAAGATTAAGGTGATTATGACGGTGCTTATAACAGCAAAAACGGCAAAAGGAAGAATGGTTTTCTTCTTGGTCATCCAAGATGTGGCACCTACGATTACAACAGCCAACAAGTTGTAAGAGAGGTATATCAATCTTGAGTAATTAAAAATTTGTATATCGGTGGTGGCATGTGTCAATAGTAAATAGAATACTAATGTTATAAGTATGGAGCATTCAATCAGGACCGCTTGGCCCACATATTTAAGATGTTGGACAAATAAAGTCGTGACAATGTACAACATAATTAGAATGAGTAGAATGATAATTGTGGGCAAGGTTCCGAGTAAAGTGAGATTTATATCAAAAGTATTGTCTAAATAACTCACCATCCCACCATCCCTTCATCATGAACAACAATCTTATAGTTACCGTCTTTTTTTGCTTCATACATAGAAAAATCAGCATGTATAAGGGCATCATGTCCGCAATAATCATGAAAAGTTGCCATGCCAATGCTGAGACCAATAGATGGGTCTGTAATGTTGTTTTGTATTAGAATCAGTTTGAACTTAGCAATTAGCGCATCTAAGAAGTCGTGAATTTGCAGGGATGTAATTGTATTATTATATAGTAGAAGAACAAACTCATCTCCACCATAACGACAGGGAAGGAAGTTGATGGGATTGCCTTCAAGTAGGTAATCTGAAAAATCAACAAGAAGTTGATCCCCAACCAAATGCCCAAATTGATCATTGACCGTTTTGAAATAATTAAAGTCAATAAAAAGTAGAGTGCCCTTTTCGATGTTGCTTAATGTTTTAAGGAAATAGTTTCTTGAATATAAATGTGTCAAACTATCGTGGGTTAATTTTTCATAAAGGAAATCTTTTTCTTGTATAACTTTTTTATAACGGATAAGAAATATGATGATGGCCATTAGAACCAAGATAAGTGAAAAAATCCAATCAAAAGACCTTAAGGGTAAATGATCAAAAACAATCCAATAAACAAAAGTGTAATAGATTAGTAGGCAAAAATGAAAAGCCAAATAAAGGATATACTTGATTAAAAACCGATGAAATATTTCATAGAAGATCAAATAAAAACAATATAAAATGACCAAACCCAAATAGGTTAAAAACAATGGAAGCATAAAACGATGGTTGTAAAGGCTAAGACCAAAAAAAGCCGGAACCAGAGTCAGATAAATGAAAGAAAGCCATAGATGTTTGCGCTGGAAAATGTACATGGTGCCACATAGAATCGAAAAAAGTATGTTATAATCAAAGAAAAGAATAAGCACAGAATAGAGCGATTTATCCACTAAAGAGGGATCAGATATTTGTAAAAACAAAAAGTAATTGCTTGTTATTAAGCTTAAGAAAACAAATGTAAAATAACTAACGAGATAAATGAGTAAGCGGTCTTTATCAATATAAATATAATATAGAATAGAAAGCAGAGAAAAAGCACCTACCATTACAATAGCGATAAGTGTACCGATAAAATTTCCATTTATAGTAAGTGTATAAATAGGCTCAACCAACATAGGATATACCCCTTTATAGTTTTAAAACTTAAATCCTAATAGGTCAATTGTACCATAGAATATAAGTGCCATCAATGAGTAACAGATTTCTTTTTCCGAATTCTATAAAGCTGATTGCAGCTCTTAGAAGTTTATGGGATAATATAAAGGTTGAAGAGGCTAAGGCTTATGGACAAGATGATAATTAAAGATTAAGAGGTTAGAAAAATGGATAAAATTGCAGTACTTGGGCCGAAAGGAACATTTACAGAGATTGCGACAAAAAAATACTTAGAAGCACAAACCATAGAGATGGAACTGGCTTATTATCCTTCTATGCGTAAAACATTTGATGCGGTAGGTACCAGTTGTAAATATGGCGTTATCCCTATAGAAAACACTTTAGATGGGTTTGTACAGATTATTTTGGATTTGTTGACCCATACCAACCTTAAAATTATTCATGAGATTGTGCTACCCATAAGATTTGCTTTTGTAGGCAATTGTTCACATATTGAAGATATAAAAAAGGTCTATGCACAGTTTAAGTCAGAAAATCAATGTCTGGATTTTCTAGAACAGTTTAGAGACCGTGATATCATAACAACAGCAAGCAACAGTCAGTCTTATGAAGAAGTCATTCGGGCTGAGGATGGGGTTGGTGCTATTATTCCCATGCATATGCTAAGTGACCGCCATGATTTTAAATTGGTCTTAGAAAATATCACAGATTCCATGGACAATGAAACAAGATTTATTATAGTATCACAACATTTAAATGAAGAAGTGGTTGCCGACCGATCTTGGAAGACATTTTTTGTCGTCAGCGATGACCTAGATCGTCCGGGTCTGTTATGTGATATATTAAATACCTTTTCAAGAGAAAAAATCAATTTGAAATCCATTATTTCCAGGCCGACCAAAACCGGCTTGGGAAATTATAACTTTTTTATAGATATTGATGGCTGTTATCAAAAAGATGAGCAAGTGCGAGAAGCCATTGCTCAAGTCTATGATAAATATAATATTAAAATATTAGGTTCATATTATCGCGTAATACCAAAAGAGGACAAGCTATAACGCATTTAGACTAAAAATTCTTGACATACCCAATGCCGATGACGCCCTTGCCAAGATGACAGCCAACTGCCGGTGAAATAGGTGCATCAATAAGTGTAGAAGTATCGATACCTACCTCCTCGAAACGTGATTTTACGGTTTCTAGGTGCTCAGGTGCTTCAGTATGAAAAAGGAATATGAAACGGGTGTCAGCACCATTGTTGGTGGATTCGAAAAATCTTTCAATGACTCGGTTAAGAGCTTTTTTTGTAGTACGAATCTTTTCGGAAGCCACAATTTTGCCTTCTTCATTCATCTCAAGAAGTGGTTTGATTTTCAGCATAGAAGCCATAAAGGCAGCACTGTTGGATAAACGACCATTTTTTACTAAGTATTTAAGATCGTCCACCATAAAGTAGATATAATCATTTTCTTTAATTTTTTCAAGATGACTTAAAATAGTTTCAACTGAAGCACCCTCCATTACTAGACGGTAAGCTTCCATCGCCATATAACCGGTGATGTAAGAGGCAGAACCGCTATTAAAAGGATGAATGTTAAAGTCATCAACATAGCTTTTCGAAAGACAGACCCCTTGATAGGTTCCGCTCAAGTTTTCAGATATAGAAATGTAAATGGCATCAGTATACCCTTCATCCTTAAGCTTTTGATAGATATCAAGGAGTTGGCCAGGTGAAGGTTGAGCGGTTTGAGGAATTTCCTCAAGACAATCCAATTGATTGTAAAAGTCACTTGGTTTAAGATCAAGACCATCCATATATTCTTTTTGGTTCATAATGATGGTTGTTCTTGCTATTCTTACATCTTCATAGCCTTTTATATAATCAAGTCCACTTGTACTACATGTGATAATTGCAATTCTACTCATAGTTAACCTCACTTTAGTCGTATTTAGGCTTTATATATTGGTGGTTAAAATGTCAAACTATAACGGTCATATTATTGAATATTATAATAATTATTGGGACTAAGTTCAAGTCAAAAAAATAATGCAGTTTTATTTTATATCGTAAATCATGGTGAAAAGCCATATGGTTATGATATCATAGAAACAGATATTTTTGTATAAATAAATGGTTTGTCAAAATCAAAAATAAAACGCCAAATCTCTTATCTATAAGAGTATGGCGTTTTATTTGAAGCGCGAAACGAGATTCGAACTCGCGACCCTCGCCTTGGCAAGGCGATGCTCTACCACTGAGCCATTCGCGCATAATTGGCTACTGTTGAAGCAAGTATCATTATAACCAGTAAGAAGTCTAAGGTCAAGTCTTTTTTAAAAATAATTTTATAACGGTTTATGAAAATTACAGTGTTGGTTATAGGGTCAAAACTAAGTTTCACTAAATTCACATACAATATATAGATTACGTTGATGCATTCATAACTATATATTGTATGCGAAAGTTCAACTATATAGTTTTGACACCTTAACCAATGTTTAGTTAAAATGGAATATGTAGATGACGCATCAAATAGACTGAATGTGGACATAGCCAAGTGTGTGTAAATATTCTTGAGTATTATAATCATAGTAGTAAAAAATACATATATAGTGAGTGAATACCTGAATATATAAGGTGGTCATATTGAAGCGATGATAATCTTGTGGTATGATTATATAAAAAATTAGGGAGGATTTCATATGATTATAGGTGTACCAAAAGAAATCAAAAACAATGAGAATCGAGTAGCACTAACACCTGCAGGCGTCCATACATTGACGGACAAAGGTCATGTTGTACTTATAGAGACGAAAGCAGGTATAGGTAGTGGAATTGAAGATGAAGCTTATGTTTTGGCAGGAGCTACTATATTAAACAATGCTGACGATGTTTTTAACAGTGCAGAAATGATTATGAAGGTCAAAGAGCCCATCCCTATTGAGTACAACAGGCTAAAAGAGGGTCAAATACTGTTTACATATTTACATTTGGCGCCCAATCAAGAATTAACCGATGTGTTGGTTAGGAAAAAAATCACAGCAATCGCGTATGAAACTGTTGAATTAGAGGATCATAGCTTACCACTATTGACGCCTATGAGTGAGGTGGCCGGAAGAATGGCCACTCAAGTAGGTGCTTTTATGTTACAGAAATATACAGGCGGTTGTGGTGTTTTGCTAGGTGGTGTCCCGGGTGTTATGCCGGGAGAGGTTGTTGTTATTGGTGGGGGTATCGTTGGCTTGAACGCCACAAAAATGGCTGTAGGACTGGGTGCTCACGTGACCCTATTGGATATCAGTCCCAAAAGATTGGCATATATTGATGATATTTTTAACGGTCGGGTGGCAACGCTATATTCGAACCCTTATAATATAGCCAGAGCAGTTGAAAAAGCAGACTTGCTCATAGGTGCTGTATTAATACCCGGCGCCAAAGCGCCAAAACTGGTTACATCTATGATGGTTGAATCTATGAAGGAAGGTGCTGTCATTGTGGATGTTGCTATTGATCAAGGCGGTTCGGTTGAAACCATCGACCGTATTACTACCCATGACCAACCTTCCTATGTCAAATACGGCGTTGTACATTATGCGGTTGCCAACATGCCAGGTGCCGTTCCAAGAACATCCACCTTTGCGCTCACTGGTGTAACACTGCCTTATGCAATCCTACTTGCCGATCAAGGCTTTGAAAGTGCTATTGTCGCTAATGAAGCCTTGAGAAAAGGCGTAAATACTTATAAAGGATATATAACATATCAGCAAGTTGCAGAAAGCTTTGACTATGAGATGAGAGAGGTCATGTCTCTCATTTAAGGAATGTGCATGAGCAAGGAGAAAAAAATGAAAAAAGTATTAGGTATAGGGGTTGTCATAATTCTTATACTGATTGTTGCATTAAATATTAATAATGATAAACAACAACAGGCAGATCCAAGTAGTGGTGAAGCTACGAATAGACCTGATCAAGAGGAAGAAAGTATTGTTGAAGTACCTGAAAATGAAGTTGTTGAAATGACCCCCATTATACCGAAAATGGAGGAAGGCATATACGAAATAGACGAAATGATGCAGACGCATATGTTGGGAAAGTCTTACCATGAAAATTCACATATTGATTTCAATGATCTAAGACTGGTTAAAGTGGTCTACTATGGATTTGATGATATACAACATCAGGGCCAATTGGTAGTACACAAAGAAATTGCTCAAATGGTTCTGGATATTTTCATAGAGCTTCATGAAGCTGCTTTTCCAATAGAAAAAATCCAATTAATTGATATCTATGATGGCGATGATAACCAATCTATGGTTGACAACAATACTTCAGCATTTAATTACCGGGTAGTTGAAGGAACGAACAATCTCTCAAACCATAGCTATGGTCTGGCCATCGATATTAACCCATTGTTAAATCCCTATGTTACAAAAAATGGGGTTTTTCCTAAGGAAGGTGCCTCTTATGTGAACAGGGAAGTCTTTATTAAAGGTATGATTATAAAAGGGGATGTGTGTTATGAGGCGTTTATTTCCAGAGGGTTTTCATGGGGTGGCGACTGGAAAAACAGCAAAGACTACCAACACTTTGACATTAAGATAGAAGGCGTGAATAAAT
>PGZS01000077.1:11601-13346 GCA_002841435.1 Firmicutes bacterium HGW-Firmicutes-3
TTACAAGCTTTTTATATGCATCATTTTTTGCGTACTTTTTTTCTGTTTTTCGTGTCTTTGAATATTTTCTTCATATTTTTTGTACTTACGATTTCAAAATCTGTATTAAACCCAAATGAATCATGCAGTGCGTCTGTAAAATCAGTTCTTGTATAGGTCGGAATATAACCTTCTCCAGGTACTTCGTAAAAATTCATCACTTTTAATTGGCTTATAATATCAGCGCTTGTAAACGCATCATTCAGTCGCTGTTCTAAATATCTATATAGTGTCAATGCTAAGAAACAGGTTGTAAAATGAGCTCTAATACGATCATCACGACTTAGATATACAGGTCGAGCTTTGAAATCTGTCTTTAAGAGTCTAAAGCTTTCTTCAATCTCCCAACGTTTGTGGTTGATTTTTATAATGGATTCAACCCCGTCTTCAAGATTGGTACATACACCATAAAATCCATCAAAAGCTTCTTCTTTTGCAATAGTATCTTCGTTGATATCATAAACCTCTTTATCTGCAATCTCGCCATCATCTGTTACATTGGTTTGAGAGATGAAGCGCTTATAATCATTCTGGCGAGTTTTTTTGAGACTGGATAAAAGCTAATAATAAGTCTCTGCTCTAGACCATTTTCATGGATCCATCGTTCTTTATAGAACGTAGCATTTTTGTACTGATATTTTAAGTCATCAGAGGCAGCTATATCATCTAGATTGAATATTTGAGGTATGCCTATTAAATGCCATCCATCAGAACTAAGAGCCCAATCTTTTAGGTGTGTTTTCAACTTTTTGAGAGACTGCGTTGTGATAAAAGAGCGTTCTTTAATGTTGTTAAATTTACGGTTCGCTATGGAGGAAAGGCCAGCGTCAGTGCAAACAACGAATTTAGAAAGAGAAAAGTCTTTAATAATCTGTTTTTCTAAAGGTTGGAGGGTTTGCTGTTCATTGGTATTGCCACTGTGTATGTTAAATGCGAGAGGAATCCCATCACCATCCATGAAAAGGCCCATTTCAACAATCGGATTTGGGCGATGCTCTTTAGAAGGTCCGTACTGTTTAAGTCCATCTTCCTTTTCGATCTCAAAAAAATAATTGGTGCAATCGTAATAAAGAATTTTGTCGTTTCGCTTGGAAAGGCAAAGGCTGTTTTTGTATAAAGAAGATTGAATGAAATCGGATTCCTTAGCTATGACTTCCAAACTGCGATAGACGTGTTGTAAATCAAAGTCAGGCGCTTCCAAAAGATGCTTAGAAAGCTTTAAAGTATTTAGTTTTGAAGAAGGGAATAGGATGCGTCCGTAAAGTAACCTTGAGAGAATGCTGTCAAGATTGTAGGTGAATTTATAACGTGATGAAATATCTTTGCAAATCTCGTCAATCTGAAGTTGATGATAAAGAGCTTGAATGAAAAGATATCCGCCATTAAAAGATTGCTGTTTATCTTTAGTAATTCGTTTGGACTGTTGTCTTTTCACTAAAACTTGACGACTATCCTCATTTTCCTTCTGGTTGAGTTCTTCAACATAGGCTTTAGCCCATTCATAAGGATCTTTACCATTAAGTTTTTCGCGAAGAGAAGCTTCGGTTCCTAGCTTTTCAACGGTTATCGTTTTTTCTTTTTTATCAACATAAATGGTTTTTGTAACATAGAATGAAGCAGAGTTTTTGGATTTAGAAACTTTAAGTCGCATAGAAAAACCTCCTAACGTATATAACCATTATAACACATCACGCAATATCACGCAA